>JAMONE010000216.1 GCA_027066695.1 Micavibrio sp.
TGGTTTATGCTCATGCAAGAGAATCAAACATTTATAATAAGGCTATCAAAGATGACGCTGGGCGCAACTATTTATATTATATCAAGCTTTTTATTCGGTGCATTGCTTAGTGCGCTTGTTTTTATGTTTAAACGCCAATCAATTTTATCCTCACATGCAATATCCGAGGCACGCGCCGAGCAATATAAGGATATGGCCGATACTCTGGAACAAGAGAATAAAGAGCTTAACATTAAATTACAAACTTCCGAAAAAAATGTTATTCGCCAGCAAGCAGAAAACGAAGCATCTTTGCGCCAGATAGAGCAAAGCAAAGATGATTTGAAAAAGACGGAAGAAGCATTAATAAGTAAATTCGAGAATTTATCTAATAAAATTTTTGAGGAAAAGAATGAGAAATTTAAGGCGCAATCTCAAGAAAGCTTGAATGCGTTGCTTGACCCCTTAAAGGAAAAGATTGGCGAGTTTGAGAAAAAAGTATCGGACTCTTTTGGCTCTCAAGCCAAAGAACAATTCTCACTAAAAGAGCAAATTAAAAATATTGTGGCGGTAAATGAGAAAATGACATTGCAGGCCGAGGGGCTTGCAAATGCTCTTAAGGGCGATAACAAGACTCAAGGCAATTGGGGGGAGGTTGTTTTGGAGAAAATTCTTGAAGATTCTGGTCTGCGCAAGGATGATGATTATTCTGTGCAAGGCGGGGGAATGAATCTTCGTGATATTGATGATAAGCTACAAAAGCCTGATGTAATTGTAAATTTACCCGAAAATAAGCATGTAATTATAGATTCGAAAGTATCACTTACTAATTATGAGCGTTTTTTCTCTGAAGAGGAGCAAGATTCCCGCGCTCTGCATTTAAAGCAATTTTTGGCTTCTGTAAAAACACATATAGGTGATCTTGAAAAGCGTCGCTATCAGGATACGGAAAAGCTTGGTACACCTGATTTTGTTTTAATGTTTATTCCTATCGAGGCCGCATATATACTCGCCGTTCAAGAAGATCGGGAGCTGCAAAATTACGCATGGAATAAAAAAGTAATTCTAGTTTGTCCAACCACTTTATTTGCAACATTAAGAACTATTGCCTCTGTTTGGCGGCTGGAGCTGCAAAATAAAAATGCGCAAGAAATCGCACGTCAGGGCGGGCAGTTATATGATAAGATTGAGGGCTTCGTTAAGGATATGCAAATCCTTGGCAAGCAGATCGACACTGCCAGCAAAACATATGGCTTGGCGATGAATAAGCTATCTGATGGCCGTGGCAATATCTTAAGCAAGACAGAAAAGCTAAAGGAGCTAGGCGCAAAAACTTCAAAAGCCATACCGCAAGAACTTCTTGAAAGCCCATCATCTGATAATTCTGATAACCAAGACGATCAAGAGAAAAAATGCGCCTGATATTCATGTTTATGATAATATAACTCGTATATTATAAATATTTACTGGATAAAAAGCATGAAAATTATTCTACCGCGTCAAACTACTGCATATACTTGTGGCCCAACAACGTTATCCGCCGTCGCTAGAATATTGGGTAAGCCTATAGACGAAGATGTTATCGCCGATGCACTGGATGCGCGCGCTAAAATTGGTACGGCTCATCATGATATGGAAGAATGGGCGGTCAATAACTTGCCCGTTTCCTCTTTTGGATCAGATAGTTATGAAGGCGGCCTATCAATTGCCAATATTCAAAACAAAGATAGTGGCAATGGCCATTACGTATTATTTTTGGGACAAAAAGATGGAACTATACGTTATTATTGCCCACATATAGGGCGCATGGTTGAACAAAATCAAGATGAACTTTGCTGGCAAAATGGCGATGGCAGTCTAAAAAACTGGAGCATTAATTTTGATGTTAGTGCAGATTTCTATAATCTTGATATCAGGCCAGAGCAACATGTTTTCTTCCTTGGAGATGCGCTTGATTCACTCGATACAAGCACAGATACCAGCCTCGTTTTAATGCAGGGATATAATAAGCGCGATCGCAAAGCGTCATGGCATATAATTGACGATGTGTTTATTCGTGGGGAAATGCTGTATCTCTCGGGCTTTCCTGTGTTTTCGAATGATTTGGTTTGGATAAGACTTAACCCTGATAATAATATTAGATATTTTTCTGTATTGCAGCAGCTATGCCATGTTAAAGCAATTATGCTTAACTCTGCGCAAAGCATAATGACTTGTAATGATAAGAAATTAACCACTGAATTTCGTGAGAAAAATCATGTTTTTACTGTTTTTTCTAGGCAGAGCCTTGCCGCAGCAATAAATCATCTTAACAGGGATGGCGCAACATCATATGTTATAAAACCACCAGGGTTATTTGGCGGTCAAGATGTTCATATAACTAAAAATATTGATGAGCTGGAAAAGCATTTTGATAAGATACTCGCTCATTCTGGCTGTGCAATAATTGAAAAATATATAGTTCAAGAGCATGACTTATCTGTCGATACATCTGTACTTGTAACGTGGGATCGTATTATAGGAGCAGTTAAGCGCACAGCCAAAGATAAGGGATCATTAACCCCATGGCATCAAGGTGCTTTTAGTGAAGTTATAAAAGGGCTTAGCTCGTTTCAAATATCAACTATTTCAAAAGCCCAAGAAATGATGCGGCAA
The DNA here is from genome assembly GCA_027066695.1 of Micavibrio sp. GTDB lineage: Bacteria > Pseudomonadota > Alphaproteobacteria > Micavibrionales > Micavibrionaceae > UBA1672. The sequence goes on from JAMONE010000216.1 coordinate 2,635, forward strand.
AAGGGCATTTTCATTGCTGGTTTTGACTTTTTAGATGATGAATTAATTGAAATAAATATTTCCTGCCCTGGCGGAGTAACCCACCTAAATAATATTTATAAAACAAATGTTGAAAGTGAAATTATCAAATCTGCCGATCTTTTTCGTCATTGCGAGGAGTAATAACGACGTGGCAATCTATAACTCAAATTACTATAAACAAGTTTTGCGTAAGCATTCTATACTTTTAATTAATAACATAATTGTATATAATTACAGAGCTTGTGATTTACATGTTGTATTTGCGCAAGCTTTGTCCATAGTATCTGGGCTTTCGTGGCATGTTCTTTGCCGATTTAATAAGACTAACCTTTAAGAAAAGTGAAACAATATGGCGCGCTCCCGCACGATTAAACGTCCTCGTAAACAAAAGAAGTCTGCTTCTTTTTTACCTGATTCGTTACAAGCTTTTATTGCGCGTCGCCTTGTCGATAGTGTTGCGCTGTTGCTTTTTGTTGTTGCGGCATTTGTTATATCCGCATTGCTTAGCTATAACAGTGCCGATCCATCATGGAATACGGCTGCGGAAATGAGTGCTCAAGAGGTTGCCAATATTGGCTCTGTATCTGGTGCGTGGATTTCTGATGTTTTATTGCAGACGCTGGGCTTTGGTTCATTTGTTTTGGCTGTGGCTTTTATTATATGGAGCTATCGTATTTTTAAACGTCAGTCTGTGCGCCCTGTATCATTGCGCTTTGCTGCGATTTTGGTGGCATCGATTTTGGCTTCGGTTGCTTTGGCGCAAGTGCCATCAGGAAGCTGGTCGGTTCATCCTTATTTAGGTAGTAGCGCAGGATCGCTTATTATGAATAAAATAGTGGCCGTCGGTGCGCCGCTGCATATTCCTTACATCCATAAAATAGTGGCAGTTTTGTGCGGTATTTTATCTATATCTATATTCCTATACGGCGCAGCGTTCAGCCGTTATGAAATTGCATCAATGTGGTTTCGTATAAAAGTCGTTGCTTTTACGATTGCAAATATATGTATATCTGTTGTGAGCGGTTTCTATAGCTGGATTATGCATTATAACAAGCCTGAATATAGTAGCGAGCCAATGAACCTTGGTATCATGGATAAGCTTCGCGTAATGAAAGAAGATCGCGCCCGCACTAAAGCCGAGCATAGCGCAGCCATAGATAATATGAAGCTTAAAAAGGAAGCTTCCGCATTGCAGGCAGAAAAGAAAGCTCCCGCCAAGAAAACCAAAATGTCCGAGCCAGATAATTTTGATGAGCCATTGCAATCTACTTCAATGACGTCAATCCCTGTTGTGAAACCGCAATCGGGGTCTAACAAAGCTGTAAGTAAGACGCAAGACTCATCGCAGGCGCGTTTTGCGCTTTCGGATGTTGATGGAGAGTGGGAGTTGCCATCTTTATCTATAATACAAGATGTCCCTGAAAATATTTCCTGCCCGACATTAAATGAAGCTGCGCTACGCCGTAATGCAGAGCTACTCCGTAATGTTTTGGATGATTTTAATATTCAAGGTGATATCGTTAGCATTCATCCTGGCCCTGTTGTTACTCTTTATGAATTTGAGCCTGCGCCAGGCACAAAAAGCTCTAAAATTATATCTTTAAGTGATGATATTGCGCGCTCTATGTCTGCGGTGTCTGTACGTTGTGCGGTTGTACCGGGGCGTAATGTTATCGGTATAGAGCTGCCTAATAAAATGCGTCAAACCGTGTTTATGAAGGATATGTTGTCGTCGCGTTTATATGAGAAAACGGGAGCAAAATTGCCGTTGATTTTGGGTAAGGATATTGGTGGTCAGCCAATATTGGCTGATCTTGCCAAGATGCCACATTTACTTGTTGCGGGTACTACTGGCTCTGGTAAATCGGTTGCGGTTAATACGATGATTATGTCGCTGCTATATCGCTTATCACCAGAGCAATGCCGTTTTATTATGATCGATCCTAAAATGCTAGAGCTTTCGGTTTATGATGATATCCCCCATCTTCTTACCCCTGTTGTAACCGAGCCAGGGAAGGCTGTTGTTGCGCTTAAATGGGCGGTGCATGAGATGGAAAATCGTTATCGCAATATGTCGAAACTCGGCGTGCGTAATGTTGATGGTTATAACCAGCGTATCCGCGAGGCTATCAAAAATGAGGAGCAGATAATTCATAAAGTGCAAACTGGCTTTGATCCCCAGAGTGGTCAAGCAACGTTTGAAGATCGTGCTATGGAGCTGGCCGAGCTTCCTTATATCGTAGTTATTGTTGATGAGTTTGCTGATCTTATGCTTGTGGCGGGTAAGGATGTAGAAAATGCAATCCAACGATTAGCGCAAATGGCGCGCGCGGCGGGTATCCACTTAATTATGGCGACGCAAAGACCATCTGTTGATGTTATTACTGGCGTTGTTAAGGCAAATTTTCCTACTCGTATTAGCTTTCAAGTTACATCAAAAATTGATAGTAGAACTATCCTTGGTGAAGGCGGGGCAGAGCAATTGCTTGGCATGGGTGATATGCTTTATATGGCTCCGGGTGGGCGCATTACGCGCGTTCATGGGCCGTTTGTAACGGATGAAGATGTCGAAAAAACGACTAATTTTCTACGTTCACAAGGCAAGCCTAGCTATATTGATGATGTAACATCAGAAGATGGCTTTGGCGGGGGGGCTTCAGATGTTATGAACGCTATGTTTGGTGGTGGTGATAGCGATAATCAAGTGGATGAGCTTTACGATAAAGCCGTTGCCGTGATCGCGCGTGAGGGCAAGGTCTCCACCAGCTTTATTCAACGTCATTTACAAATCGGCTATAACAGAGCTGCACGCATTGTCGAGGAAATGGAAAAGCAAGGCGTTATATCTCCCGCTAGCTCAACTGGTAAACGCCAAATATTAATTAGTGATTTTAGTGATGCTTAGGGGGGTATTAGCTTATGAATGTTCCATTTCATAGGCTTTTAAAACACTTGGTTGTTTAGGAAAAGCGTTCGTCAATTAAATAAGCTGCGCTATCGCTTTAGATAAAGACCTATTTGCGTTTCAATTTGGTGGGCAAGATCGTTCAAGGTATTTTTTCGCATATTCTTTTCAGATACGCGGGTGGCGAACTCACTTGTCAAAATGTTATAGCCTGAAGTTGAGCTAAGGTTTCGCTCTAATACAACCTCGCCACTTTGTTTATCTGTCAAGCTCATTTTTGTGTTTAAATGTAGCTGCGCGCGCGTGGCATTTGAATTTATCGTTATATCCAAATTCGTAATTCTTTCTTGAATAGCTGCAATTCTTAAGACATAGCGGCTCTCCATTGGGCGGGCATTCGTATAAAACCTATCCATTAATGCATTGCGCAGATATTGACCCTCATAGTTAGAAATATTGGCTATTTCTATGTTGGCAAGCTCTGATCTGATATCTACAATGTTGCTGTCTTGAAATTTAGTGCCGTACATTGGCGTAAAGCCACAGGCTGATAAGCTTAAACAAAGGCCTACAAGAAATAGTGTTTTTTTCATCATATTATCCTACTACTATATTAACTATTCGCCCAGGAACAAAAATAAATTTACGCATGGTTTTGCCTTCCATAGCTTTTTGTACTTTGGCTTCTGCTAGAGCTATCTCTTGCGCTTGGTTTTGATCGGCATTGATTGGTAAAGTAATTGTTGCACGCACCTTACCATTTACTTGCACGGCGATTGTAACGCTGTCAGTAACGATAAGCTTTTCATCATATTTTGGCCATTCTTGATCAACCAGCATTGTTTCATGGTCTAAATTCAACCAAAGCTCTTCCGCCAAATGCGGCATAATTGGGTTAATCATAATCACGAAGGCATTTACTGCCTCTGATAAAGCAAAGTGATCGCCATCATCAGCAGGCTTAAACGAAGTAAAGCCGTTATAAAATTCACGTAACAAAGCCACGGCCTTGTTCATGG
>JAMONE010000217.1 GCA_027066695.1 Micavibrio sp.
CTACTCTTTAGTTGAGTTTTGCAGATAGGCCTTGGTTGGTTACACTCTGACGCATCAGGCATAACTACTTATACACGTTGTGATTTGCAGATAGGCCTTGGTTGGTTACACTTAATTAGTCTCAAGGGCACAAACTGCGTATAGTTGTGATTTGCAGATAGGCCTTGGTTGGTTACACTCAAGCAAGGTATCCAACCTGCTAAGGTTAGGTTGTGATTTGCAGATAGGCCTTGGTTGGTTACACTCGGTTGGTCTTATATCTGGAATTTCATACGGTTGTGATTTGCAGATAGGCCTTGGTTGGTTACACTGGAAATATTATGAACGCTGTGATACAGAAGGTTGTGATTTGCAGATAGGCCTTGGTTGGTTACACTATAAAACAACAGCTCCAGCAATCACCACTTGTTGTGATTTGCAGATAGGCCTTGGTTGGTTACACTGAACGAACTCCCATCCCCACAGCATAGAAAGTTGTGATTTGCAGATAGGCCTTGGTTGGTTACACTCTTTAGAATTTAGTGACGTAATCTCTGATGGTTGTGATTTGCAGATAGGCCTTGGTTGGTTACACTTGGGGCTACACGGTATCAGGACGATACTCAGTTGTGATTTGCAGATAGGCCTTGGTTGGTTACACTTTTGTTGCAGATGGTGATTGCGGTGTAGTTGTTGTGATTTGCAGATAGGCCTTGGTTGGTTACACTATAAAAGAAACAGTTGATATATTAGAAGCTGTTGTGATTTGCAGATAGGCCTTGGTTGGTTACACTTTTTTTACTTATCTTAATTCCATTGTTTAAGTTGTGATTTGCAGATAGGCCTTGGTTGGTTACACTAATGATGATGTAGTTACCGCAGCCCTAAAAGTTGTGATTTGCAGATAGGCCTTGGTTGGTTACACTAAGTTAAATTATTGAAGAGATAAGAAAATGTTGTGATTTGCAGATAGGCCTTGGTTGGTTACACTATCTCGCAAATAAGGTATTGATTTACCTCTAATAAGCTTGGGTTTTTCTTAAAAAAACCCAAGCTGGTCGGGTGTTTTTTCAGTTGGTTTACGCTTTTTCCCATAGAAAACTTGTATCTTTGAAAATTGTTTATCGGTTATTTTTATAATCCGTACTTCACCATCATCTGGTAATGATGATTTTACACGATTTACGTGTACTTGTGCATTTTCATCGCTGGAGCTATGACGCATATAAACGGAATACTGCATCATATTAAAGCCATCATTGAGTAATTGTTTACGAAACATTGAATATTGTTTTCTGGCTGCCTTTGTTTCGGTTGGTAAATCAAAGAGAACGATAACCCACACGGTGTTTAACCCTCCAAATATATTCATATTAATTTTTGATCCCTGCTTACCAGACTTGGGAAAATCATTTTAATGTTATTGTCGCTGTATGCACGTTTCAAATTGGCAGTTAAATGGTGACTGGCGACCATAAAGGGAAGTGTTTTATCTTTCCAAATTACACTTTCGCTGAGTAAACCTAACAGTACTTTTTTAGTTTCTATATTCACCTCAAGCGTTTGTTCTGATTGCATCATTTGATAAACACAATAATCTACCCAAGGTCTAAAAGGTTCCATTAAGTCGTCGGCTAAACAGAGTCCGTTATATTGGTTATGATGGTGTAAACCTAATGCTGGGTGCAATCCACTGCCTACAATTGCTCTAGCAATTATTGCGCGGATAATGGCGTAGCCATAATTAAGTAAAGCGTTTATTTGCCCACTTTTAGGGTCACGTCGAAAATCATCCCCCATTAGTAAACGCCAATATTTCTGAGCTGCTTGTGCCTCGTGGTTTTCTTTATCGCCTGTTTTTACCTGTCTTGCTAGATGTTCTAATGGCTTACTATTTTTATTGAGTAATTTAAGCGTTACAGCTTGTTCTTTTATTTTGAATTGAACCACCTGCTTCCAGAGCCGTTTACGCGTTGGCTCTGGAACTTTTGTTTGTTCAATTAATACTTTTGTATGCAAACTATTGGCATCACTAATGGGTAAAATTACAGAGTAAGGTAAATGCTGTTTATCACAAAATACTAAAACCACGTTATTTTTCTGACAAGCAATAATGACAGCTTGAGTAAGCACAATAGCCCTATGCTGTAAAATTACAGCGCCTAAATCTTCAATAGGGATTTTTGCAATGGTTTTTTGATCACGTTCAATTAAGAGCTGTCTATGCTTCATATGAATAAATGCACGCTCACTAATATCAATGACTCGTTTAATCATTCAATAATTTTTCCAATGGCATTAACTGTAAGTTTCTGCATTCCGTAATCTTTCATTAGTGTGTTGATTGATTTACGAATTTTTTCAGCATCATTATTTATAACAGCTGTAGTATGTTGTCTTATTGTTAAACCAGAACTATCTGATTCTAACTTTTGAACTCGATATATCTTATCATTAGCTTGTACAAGGTCATTAATATGTAAAGCCATAACAAATTCAATACCTTCACCATGATCTTTCTTAATTATGGGCTGTTTAGGTTTGCCAATTCCTTTAGCACGGTGACTTGCTTCTAAAGCTGTAACAAATTCGCCTGTGAATTTATCTATTTTTTTATTGTAAAGAATTTCAACATGATGAAGATTGCCATACGCCATCCAGCGAAATACCTTTCCTTCTTTATCTTTTATGCCTAGCTTGCTTTCTTCTAACTTCTTTAAGGTAGTTTTTGCTTGAACTATACGCACACGTTTAATTGGGGTTTTGCCGTCTTTGTGATAAACCACTATGCCTTCTGCAAAAGCTTGTTTGGGCTTATTATTGTATTTGTCTAAATGCTCTGATACGATTTTTTTAACGTCTTCATCAATTATTTTCTTTACTTGAGTTGTTTTAAAATCAGGGTTTAGATTAGCTCTGTATACTGTCCCTACCCCCTTTATGTACCCTGCTCCTGTTTCTTCATGTAATGCGCCTGTGATTTTTCTCTGAGGCGTATGAGCCACAATCATCTCATTTAACGAAGCGTCTAAATCATCCCTCAATGTAGGCCAAGGTTCATCAAAATGAATGTCGCGCATGTGTAGCTCTGGGCTTTTTTGCTCTAAGCTTTTTGATTGGGCAACAAGAGTTTGATAAAAACGTCTATCAATACAGGCTGTCACTACCGCGTCTATTGTATGGTGACGATGATCGACTCTGTCTTTTGCTGTGCGGTCAAAACCTATTAAATTATTCAGTTGCCATTGATGTCTCAGCCAACCTGTCATTATGCCTTTTGTAACATTTATATCTGTGCCTAGCTGTTTGAGGTAATCATTAGCAACCCGTGATATGTAGCGAGTGTCATTTAATTGACTGCTTATAAAGTCACGTTCTTGGACTTCTTTTGCGGTTTTATAAAAACGATCTTTTTTTGATTTTAAACCGCCGTGCCAACGATAAATTCTTTGAGTGATTTGATTCCATTTATCTTCATTTCCACCAAAAGCATCTATTGGAGTACGTTGCCCTTTAAAGCGGTTTTCACCTGCTAAACAGACAACTTTATTCATATAGGAATTATCCAATGATTGGCTATAAGGAATTATGTGATCTATATCTATTTCTGCACTGAAGAGTGTTGATAGATTAATTTTTATGCCACTGTACACACACATTTCATTTTGTTCTTTCCAAAGTCTGTAGCGAATTTTATCGTCACGGCTAGGATATTTAGATAAGCCTAGGTGCGTACTTTTTTGGCGCATGAGTTGAAATTTTTCTGTAGCTTCATCATTTTCGCTCGTGTTTTTCTTTTGTCTAGCTTCATTGTCTTTATAGCGTTTTGTATTCATTTCTAAATCGCGCGCCATTTCAATACGAATAATGTCAGGTTTACCGTATTCAGCGATTAGTGCATTTATTACACGACGTAATTCATGTAATGCTCTGCTTACAATTGGGTTTGCAATTTCTGGAGGCATTCCTAGCTTGCTAACTATTTCTACTTCTTTAACTTCATAGTCATAACCCGCACTTTGGCGTGCGTCTGAATAGATTTGTCCTGCTTCAAGGTGTGGTAAAAGTGAACGAATCGCCTTAATTGAGAGATTGCTGTGGCTTGGTTCAAATTCAAGTAAACATAGATCGATAACTACTCGAAGATCATATTTCCAGTGATTTAATAATCGTTTTTTGAGTGTTGATTTTTTCTTAATTGTGAGTAAATCCTCAACAAGGTTGAATTGGTCATCAGTAGACATTTCATCCCACTGTGGTGATGTATTCCATTTTAATAAAACATCACGAATTTCACAGGCTGTGCGATTACCTTTTAATTTTTTATTACCTTGCTCTAAATTGAAAGAGGCTTTTTTATCAAGACCGAGAGTTTTTCGTATTTGGGCAAATGTTACTATAGGTTTATATTCGAATAGATCTTTTAAGTTTTCACGGTCAATTTCTGTAAGTTTTACAAATTTATCTTCTTGGGATTGGAAAAACTCAAGATTGTTTATATCTTGTAAGTATCGGAAGCGTTGACACTCAAGCTTTGCTATTTGGGCACGTTGCTTGCTTGGCTCTAGTGAACACTTCCCTATTCTATCGGCTTTTAATTTTAATGGTCGTTGATAGAAAATAATTTCTTCTATTTGTTCTTTCACGTCATCATTTAAAATAGTGTGGTGTTTCTTTTGTTGCTTCCAAATATAATCTAGTTCTTCATGGTACATTTGTCGGTCGGTACGTTTATGACCTCCATCTCTTGCTCTATTACGTTTGCATTCATGATGATCGAACTTAGAAAGGTATTCTCCTAAAGTGCGACAATTGTTGTCTTGAATGCTTTGACGAAGTATTGCAATATCTTGTTTAAACTCCCCTTCTTCACCGACTGGCTTTTCATCGTTTTCATCTAATTCATTTAAAATATCTAAAACATCAGGATCATCGATCATATCTCCCAATAGGGTTTTGCGATTACTTAAAAAGCCGCGCCTTTGTACCAAGTGAAGTAGCACACGCCCTAGTTCATGTGGTGTTAGTGCATGGTCTAACGCTCTTGCTCTTAATTGATAAGGGTCTCCAAGTTCATTTAAAATAACTTCTGGTTGGGTATTTCCTTGTAGTTCTTTTGGTAATAAATTTAATGATATTAGGTAATTGAGCATTCTACTTTTGCGTCTTGCTCTACGTTGGACTACGCGCCTTGCAAGGCGAGCATCACGCCGTTTCATATTTTTTGGTGTGGGGGTTTTCTCTTCTACTGCTTTTGTAAATATTCTGCTACCGAGGTCAATAATTCCAGATGGCTTTCCATCTTTTTCTTCAAGTAAAGCCCAGCCAATTGAATTGCTACCAAGATCTAAACCTAATATTTTCTTGCTCATAGAATTTCCTTTTCGTATACTAGAGCCTTAGTGTAACCAACCAAGGTCTATTGTTTTGCTTTTCATACCAATGAAATAGTTATTTCGTAGGCAACGCTTTCAAGCGACCAAAACCCTCGCATTCGGGGGTTTTTTAATGCCTGTAATAAATGGACCCCCCTACCATAATTCTTTTTATTAATTAATTCTATGAACTTTATGGAAAAATAATAGCCTTTTAATAAATCATTAAACGGAAGTAACTAATTACAAGCTTAATGTGGTATAAGTGTATCTATGACTCTAATTTATTTATCTATAATAATCATATCCTTATTCGCTTTTTTAATGCTGTTTGGGGCGCTTCATGACTTCTTTACAGATGACCATTCTCATACACTTTCTTTGTCTACAAAATCTAATGAATCTATAGAGCTTGATTGTTATCAGCCACTTTTTTCTACAGATCTCGTTTGTACTGAAATAGATGATAATGATTTAGATATATTAATAAAAGAGTGTGATGAAGTAATGGAAGAGACACGTCGGCTTCTAGAAAATAGAAAAATTAGAAAGCTTCCTGGATAAAACTTCTCTATATTTTTGTATATAGTCATACAAATCATCGAAAAACAGGGGGGGTGATATAGTAAAATACTGACTTTTAAAGTGTTTTTAGCTTATTTTGGGTGTTTTTAGCGTTAAAAGGGTGATTTTGACTAAACCACCCCCCCTGTTTTTCGATGATTTGTGTTTGTAAAAGACAACATAACCTGCATAAAATCATCAGGAGTAGTTTTATAACTGCGACAGTCATGAAACTCTTGGAATGCATCAAGCTCTTTATATAAAGCCAAGCAGAACGCTTCCTTACTTTGATAGCTTCTAAGGCTAGATGATTAATATGCAGTTTTTATATTGTTTTAATCACTATTTTCGCCCTTATCCCCCCCTTCTCCCTACGGTAGTTTATGTGTGGCGTGTTCTTCGCTGAGTTGTTTTACGCTATCAAACATAAAGTCGAGTGCTTTTTGTTTTGTGAAATTTTGTAGGCATTGTTGTCTAAATTCTTGTTCTGTCGCGCCTTCTTTTGCACAAATAAATGCCCATGGGAGTATGAGTGTATCTTTGATTTAGCTTACATCAATCCTACTTACCATGATTCATCATCATATCATTAGGGTTCATCAATGCTGGGTCGATTACAGAGTTCAAGTATTTTGTTGGAATAT
>JAMONE010000218.1 GCA_027066695.1 Micavibrio sp.
GAGTTTCTTTCAGGCATTCCAGGAACTATTGGCGGCGCACTTAGCATGAATGCAGGTGCATATGGAACAGAGGTAAAAGACGTGCTTTGCGCGGCTATGGCTTTGTCGCGGGGCGGTGTTTTTACTACCCTTGAGATCAAGGACATGGATATGCGTTATCGTTATTGCGGCGCGGCGCAAAATGCTGTGTTTGTTGGTGCAATATTCGAGGGCAAATGCGAGAACACCGATATTGTGCGCGTGCGGCTTAAAGAGATAAAAGCCAAACGCCAAGCAACGCAGCCTATAGCAGAGAATACGGGCGGCTCAACTTTTGCTAACCCATCCGTTGCTGAGCTTGAAAAGGCAGGGCTGTCAACGGATATGCGCGCATGGCAGCTAGTCGAGAAAGTAGGCGGGCGAGCTTTACAAATTGGCGGCGCGCGCATGAGTACTAAGCACTTGAATTTTATGATTAATGCTGGTGATGCAACTGCGCAAGACCTTGAAAATCTCGGTGATGAGCTTATAAAACGAGTGCAAGAGAAATGCGGGTTAACCCTTCACTGGGAAATTAAACGCCTCGGCGATAAATAATGTTTGACGTAATAATTATGTACATGCTAGAATATTTCCCATTAAAATATTAATAATGATGGTGATAAATTATGAGTTTGTTTGAGGGTGTTATAGAAAAATTTTCTGAATTATCAGGTAGTAATCCTGTCTCCACAACGTATAATCTTGAAGGTGCTAATTTTATAGCAAGCTTCAGAGATATTATTTATAACCATAGCAGAGATTACAGTCATGAAGATGTCGCCGATGAACTAGCCGATTTAGATGTTTTAATTGATGCTTTGCGAGAAGAACATCCTGATGAAGATTCCCTTAAAGTTATTGAAGGCGGAGCAAAACTTCTTAGTCGCAGCCCTCGTAAAGGAATAATGATTTTAAAAGATGTGCAGGATCTAACTTGTGCTATGACAGAGCTTGCTCGTGGTGAATTAGAAAAGCTTAATCAAAGGCTCGATCCTCACAGTATTCCCCAGCATGGATGAATTGATATGGTTATTGAAACACTGAAAAAGATATTTACAGGTTCGGATGTGAAGCCTCTCCCTCCTATAGAAGACCCTGCGACAATTGAGCTTTTTCAAGCTTTAAGGAGTGTAGCGTCAGAGAGCTATAACAAAATTGATAATGAAGAGCGAAAAGAAAAATTAGAATCTTCGATTTCTAAATTAGATGTTCTAATATGTGCGATGCAGTGTGATTGTTTCGATAAAACAGCTCTTCAAGTCATTGAAAAATGTGTTGATTTTATACCTGATGGCTTTCCAAATGGAATGCAGCATAGGGGGGCGGCTAAAGATTTAGCCCTAGTGATATCGCCTGAGGCAGGGGAGTTATTAGAATCTAAGCATCAAATTGTTTCAAGATATACCATGCTCTATGCTAACGGTATTGCTATGGAAAATGTTCAGCATCTTATTGATGAATTAAAAACCCATCCTGATGACAAAATTAATAGTGTAAGCAATATTCTTGCTAATATGCGTGAAGCCGTACAAAAAATTGAATATGGTAATTATCCATCTGTAGAAGAGCTTGAGGTGATAGCGAATATTTATCAAATTTTAGAGGAGAGCGGTGTTAAAGGTGATTTTTGCCAAAATAAAAGAATATCAGGAGATCAAGAACCCCTTGATTATGACGTATGGCATGGTAATTATTTAGTGCAAGTACAAAACTTGGGGAAGAAGCTTTTGAAATGCCCTAATGAAGAAGTTGTTGAGACTTTAGAGCTAGAAGAAGATGATCCAGATATGGCTGAAAATCCAGGTAGTGATAAGGCCCCTCCGTTTGCTTAAATATAGAATGCTCTGCTTTTGCAGAGGGTTCTATAGTAATTTTAACGCAACAATGCCGTATTTTAGACACTGCTTGTCATCTCAAGTGCGCTAGTGGAGAGGTCTTATATGTTGCGGCTTGATAAGGTTTCTCCTCTTGCTATGCAATTGTTCGAAATGACATTGTATGATTTTCTAGAAATCTTACGCAAAACTTGTTTAAAAAAATATTCTTTAATTTGAGTGATTTCTAAATATAAAAATACTTTTGCAGAATATTCTATATAAGATACACTAAATACCTGTCTTACATAAAGGGCGTTGCTAGCGCAGAATGGACGTATTTAATGAGAACTGCCCCTAGGCAAATACCGCTAGATCTTGGCTCTCGCCATGCTTTTGAGCGCACAAATTTTCACATCGGGCAGAGTAATAGTGATGCTGTTGGCTGGATTGATCGCTGGCCTAACTGGCCTGCGCCGATACTAATTTTGCAAGGTGCAGCCGCCAGTGGGAAAAGCCATTTGGCCGCAGTTTGGCAGGATAAGGCAAATGCTTCGATAGTAAAGCCTGAAATGCTGCCTTGTACTTCTGCGCAAGAGTTGTTTAAACTTGGCGATAGCCTCGTTCTTGATGGGCTTGACCCGTGGCTTGGAGATCGTGAGGCTGAAACTACGTTGTTTCATCTTTATAATATGCTTAAAGAAGATCAAAAAACCATGCTGATTACAATGCGTATGGCTATGGCGCAAAGTGATTTCGTAATAGATGATCTAGCTTCGCGTTTTCGCGCCGCACCCAGCGTTACTATTCATGCGCCTGATGATATGCTGCTTGCCTCTGTTTTGATTAAGCTGTTCAGTGATCGCCAGCTTAGAGTTAGTAATGATGTAATCTCTTATTTATTGCCACGTATGGAGCGTTCATTTGCCGCCGCTCGCGAGGTCGTGGAAAAAGCTGATCATATGGCTTTATCTGAAAAACGCGCTATATCCGTTCCCCTAATGCGCAAAGTGCTGGCAGAAACGTTAGGGGAATAGTTTCATGCACGCTCCCCATGAATATAGGGTTAGAGTCTAGCTGAACGTGACCTTAACGCCGCGTTTTTTGAAATAGCTCTGCATACGTTTGCGGCCTTCACGGTTGCCTTGCACAAGGCGATCTGTTTGGAAAATAGCCTCTTTTGCTCCCGCATCTTTCAGAGCTATCTTCAAATCCTTGATTCGCACGTCGATATCTTCATTTTCATTTTGCATGGAGGAGTATATTGCCTCTATGGCTTGTTCTGTAGATGACATATTTGTATTGTTCCTAATATCTATCTTTGTTAGAAATAAATATATAATATATAAATGCAAATGAATATACGAGAAAAACAATAAATATGTGCGGTATTACTGGCCTTTATACATTTGATCCTCGCCCCGATAGTGCAGAATTACGCTCTAATATTACCGCAATGAATGATGCGATGCTTAGCCGTGGCCCCGATAGCAGCGGCATTTGGCTTGATAAAGAATCACCGCTTGCGCTTGCTCATCGCAGATTGTCTATTTTGGATCTATCTCCCGCTGGCCACCAACCTATGAGCTCGACATCAGGGCGTTATATGATTACTTATAATGGCGAGATTTATAATTTCAAAGAACTTAAGGCCGAGCTTAAAGCCGAGTTTAAAGGCAGTAGTGATACAGAAGTCCTCCTCGCTGCTATTGAGGCTTGGGGCGTTGAAAAAACCTTAAGTAAAATCAATGGAATGTTTGCCTTTGCTATTTGGGATCGTAAACGCAAGGCTCTTTATCTGGCGCGTGATCGCATGGGTAAAAAACCGCTTTATATCGGTTGGGCTGGCTCGACTTTGGTTTTCGGCTCGGAGCTAAAAGCATTTTGCCAGCATCCTGATTTTAGGCGTGATGTTGATCGTAGCTCTTTAAGCTCTTATATGCGCTTTGGCTATGTTCCTGCGCCCCTATGTATTTATGAGCAAGTATGGCAGCTTCCTGCGGGTTCGTATATGGCGTTTGATATGTCTATGCTACGCGCGGGACAGGATTTATTGCCCTTGATGGAAAGCTATTGGAGTCATCGAGATGCAATTATAAATGCACGACAAAACCCGATAACCCATGAAAATATATTGCCTGAATTTGAAGAGCTGCTTTCTTCTTGTGTGGGCGAGCGCATGATATCTGATGTACCGCTGGGCGCGTTTCTATCAGGCGGAATAGATAGCTCCGTCGTTGTGGCTCTGATGCAAAAGCAAGCAAGCACTCCCGTAAAGACTTATTCTATCGGCTTTAGTGAAGCAGGATTTAACGAAGCGCAGCACGCCAAAAAAATAGCATCTCACCTTGGAACAGATCATCATGAGCTATATATAAGCGCGTGTGATGCGCGTGATGTTGTGCCTGATTTGCCGACAATTTATGATGAGCCATTTGCTGATATTTCTGCTATCCCAACATATTTAGTGTCTAAATTCGCACGTCAAAGCGTAACCGTAGCCCTTTCAGGAGATGGCGGGGATGAGATGCTCGGCGGCTATAACCGTCATATATCTGCGCCAAAAGCATGGGATATAGTCAATAACCATATCCCCGCGCCTTTGCGTGATCCATTTTCAAAGATGATAAAATCTGTGCCACCATCGCTTTGGGATAGAGTGCGCCCTAATCGCCCGCAATTTGGCTCTCACATGCATAAATTTGCTGAAATCATGAATAAGCAAAGTGAAAGCGATGTTTATATGAGCCTTGTAAGCAATTGGCAAAGCCCTAAAAATATTGTGATTGACGGTAGCGAAGAGCTTATCCCCCTCGTTGATCCCGCTATGCAAATCGAGGGTTTGAGCTTTACTGAGACCATGATGTATTGGGACACTCTGTCTTATCTGAACGGCGACATACTTACTAAAGTTGATCGCGCAAGCATGGCGGTTAGCCTTGAACTACGCGCCCCGCTGCTTGATAAACGCATATATGAATATGCTTGGCGGCTGCCGATGGAATATAAAATCCGTGATGGCAAGGGGAAATGGCTGCTGCGCCAAGTGTTGAAAAACCATGTCCCTGATGAGCTGTTTGAGCGTCCAAAACAAGGCTTTAGCGTTCCTGTAGCCGATTGGCTACGCGGGGAGCTACGCGATTGGGCGCAAGATTTGCTTGATGAGAAAACCCTGCGTGAGCAAGGATTACTAGATTACATGCAAATCAAAGCCATGTGGGATGAGCATCAAAAGGGCAAGGGAAATCATGCAAATAAACTCTGGAGCGTCCTAATGTTTCAGGCGTGGTATAGAAAATGGGTTGGATAAATTGGCAGAATATAAGTAAGGTATAAAATATAGAACCCTCTGCAAAACTTGTTTTAAAGGGCGTTCTATGGTTACGATTCTCGCTGAAATATGTTTTTTGTTCCCGAATTTAATCTTTTTTCGGGTTAATTTCCCGCCCCTTGGGGCGTTTTGTCATTGCGAGCGAAGCGAAGCAATCTAGATTGCCGCGTCGCTACGCTTCTCGCAATGACGTGATACCTCGTTGCTTGCGGCGGGGTTGTTCATTGAAAGGCTTTTGTAAATCATTGGTGAATATATGTCAATAATTATATCTGATTCCTAAACCATGTTACCTGCTGTTTTGCGTATTGTCTTGTGCGGGCTTGGGATTGTTCAATGGCTTCATTTTTGCTCATCTCGCCCTTAATATAGGAGAGGAGCGGGCGGTAGCCTAATGCTTTGACCAAAGCTACGTTGCCCCGAATATCGCCATTTTCAATGAGTTGGTTGAATTGCTCAACCTCTTCCAGAATTCCGTTATCCATCATCCATAAAAAGCGATCATTACAGCGTTGATGTTGAACGGGGCGTTCGGGAATAATGATCTCTATATCAAATTCCCAATTATCGGGCGGGGATAGAAGCGGGAGTTTTTGCCATTCGGATAAGCTCTTGCCCGTGGCTTGCAATACTTCCCAAGCTCGCACTAGCCGCGCAGTATGGAAGGGGTGAAAACGCTGCGCCATTATCGGATCATGTTTTGCCAGCATCTCGTGAAAAGCAGGGTTGCCAAGCTCCTCTTGCTTTTTCACTGCGGCATTGCGAATTTTTTGCGGAATATCGGGCATTGGTGATAATCCGTGAGTTAGAGCCTTAATATAAAGACCAGTACCGCCAACGATTATAGGGGGTTTGCCTTGCTCTAGCAGTTCATGGATTATCGGCTCAACAATCTCGCGCCAAGTCCCCGCCGAGCAGGTATCATTCGGGTGCAAATGGCTGTAGAGCAAGTGCGGTGCTTGCCTTAAATCACTTTCGGGAGGCTGCGCCGTTAGGGTTTTCAGGCCGTCATATATCTGCATGGAATCGCAGTTGATAATAACGCCGCCCGTTTGCTTTGCCAGCTCAAGCGCACGCGCAGACTTACCGCTCGCCGTTGGCCCTGCGATGATGTGTATTATATGTTTTTGCTTTTCTGTCATAGCGGGAGATTATAAGCATAATATAAGAATATGAGAAGGGTGATTAGTGATGTGCCCCTAGATTTGTAGACACCTTATTGCTTCGAATTGTGTTGTTGCTCAAAATTTATAGGCGACAACATATTGTTGTTACCATGTTTTCTTTTAGGATTATAGAACATTTCTATATAATCA
>JAMONE010000219.1 GCA_027066695.1 Micavibrio sp.
TGATAACTTTGCCGCCACGCAAATTATTTGTGCCGCTGACATATTGTTTTGTGCGGTAGCCATCACGCTCCAGCTCAATAAGCAGTTTGGTAATGGAGCGCAGCGAAGAAAATCGCTGGAAAATATAGCGCACATCATCGGCTTCTTTGGCATTAACCAAGAGTTTGCGCTCAACGACATCATAGCCCAGAGGCGGCGCTCCGCCCATCCACATGCCTTTGCGTTTGGATGCTGCCAACTTATCGCGGATGCGCTCACCAATTACCTCACGTTCAAATTGGGCAAAGCTCAGCAGGATGTTCAGTGTTAAACGCCCCATGGAATCCTTGGTATTAAAATGCTGGGTTACCGATACAAAGCTGGCTTTATGCTCATCAAAAACCGTGACCATCTGCGCAAAATCTGTGAGCGAGCGCGATAGCCGGTCAATTTTATAGACCACCACCACATCAATATGACCGGCCTTAATATCCTCCAACAATCTTTCCAGCGCAGGGCGTTCCATGCTCCCACCTGAAAACCCGCCATCATCATAACGCTGCGGCAGAATGCTCCAGCCCTCATGGCGTTGGGAATTGATATAGCTCTCCCCAGCTTCGCGTTGAGCATCAAGGCTGTTAAATTCTTGATCCAAACCTTCCTCAGTGGATTTGCGGGTGTAAATAGCGCAGCGGATATTGCGTTTTTCTTTGCTCATAATATGCGCCCCTTACGAGAAGTCAGGCCAAAAAAGGCGTTCCCACTCCAGCGCGTGCCTGTGATCAATGTCGCAATCGCGCTCAGGCTTTTATAATGCTCCTCCTGATATTCAAATCCTTTGCTGAGAACCGTGACATAATGTTCCTTCCCGTCATATTCCCGCATCAGGCGTGTACCGGCGACGGGGCGAAAAGCTTTAACGCGGCGTTTTGTTTTCTTGCCCTTGATTAAGTCGCGGAGCATATTGAGCGTCTCGGTTGATAATCCGCCAAACTCCAGCTCCTGCATGCGGTAAGCCAGCTTATTAACCAGCGTGGCTTTATTGAATAAAGGCGCTGATTCATCAAAATAGCTCTCCCACAAATCCTTTAAATAGGGCATGGAATGCTTGCCAAGCTCAGCCACTTCTTTTTCTAACTTACTGTTATACATCGATTTTTCTCCGTATTCGTCTTGCACACATGAATGCTTCAACGGGGCAGTAAGTCCAGCTAAAGCTCTCACTTTCTTCTGGTATCCGGTTGGCTTAAAAAACGACGACGAGAATTCAAATTTTCTTAAAAAAAACCGCATAGCGAACGGTACTAACGGAAACTTCTGGTTGGGAATGGGTGGGTTTTGTTCAAAATCAATGCGTTACAGCCTGAATGCTTTTTGCGAAAGAGTCTTCAGCTTTTGAGAGAATGGGCGCAATAACGCCTTTGAACAGTGAAAATGGGGGTGAGATAGTATTGAGCTTGTGAACAGCTATGACCCCAAAACCCCGCAGACACAGGGCTTTTAGGCAAAGAAAAACCGCTCAACATTGCTGTGAGAGCGGTTCGTAAATAGTAAATTGGTTGCGGGGGTAGGATTTGAACCTACGACCTTCAGGTTATGAGCCTGACGAGCTACCGAACTGCTCCACCCCGCGTCACCGAATAAAATCCCTCCCTGAAGAAGGATGGCAATTTATAGACCCGCGCTGCAATAAAAGCAAGAGCTGATACAAAAAAACATTTACTGATTGACTAATAACCGCACATATCATTATCTAAGACACATAAATATGAGGGATAAAGATGAAAATAATTTTGAATGGTGAAGCGTTTAAAATAAGCGAGAATACAAATATTAATGCACTGCTTTCATCCCATGGATATAAAGATAAAACAGTAGCCGTTGCGCTTAACGGTAATTTTATTCCAAAATTATCATATGAGGCGCATATAATAAAAGCCAATGACGAAATAGAAATTGTTGCGCCGATGCAAGGAGGGTAAAAATGTCAAAAGAATGGAATATTGGCGATAGCGCACTATCCTCACGCCTATTTTTAGGAACAGCGGCTTACCCTTCGTTAGACATGCTACAAAAATCAATAGACGCTTCAAAGCCTGGCCTTGTAACCGTATCACTGCGCCGTGAAAATGCCGCAGGAAGCGGGCAGGGTTTTTGGAATATAATCAAGCAATTTAACATCCCCATATTGCCAAATACTGCTGGATGCTATAGCGCAAAAGAAGCAGTCACCACGGCAGAGATGGCAAGAGAAATATTCGATACGAACCGCATCAAATTGGAGGTTATAGGCGATGATTACACGCTCCAGCCCGACCCATACGGGTTACTGGATGCTACTGAGCAACTCATAGCTAAAGGCTTTGAAGTTTATCCATATATGACAGATGATTTAGTATTAGCGCAAAGGCTGGTAGATTTAGGATGTAATATATTAATGCCTTGGGGAGCGCCCATTGGCTCTGGCAGAGGGCTTAACAACATATATGCTCTAAAGCAACTGCGCACGCGCTTTCCTGATAAAATATTAGTTGTTGATGCAGGACTAGGAGCGCCAAGCCATGCCGCAGCCGCTATGGAGATTGGCTATGATGCTTGCTTATTAAATACCGCCGTTGCCAAGGCAGGCAATCCTGCATTAATGGCCAAAGGCTTTGCCAAAGCAATAGATGCTGGAAGAGCCGCCTACCTTGCTGGCATAATAACAGCCCAAGATCAAGCCACACCTTCAACGCCCCTGCTTGATAAACCTTTTTGGCATCAAGAAAAGAAAGCTTAGTAAATGGCTGTATTATACAAATCTTTCTTGAAATTACTCTAATTTAATATCACAATTGCAGATAATTATAATAAAATATAGTGAGTTAACAAATGCGTGGCCTTCACCACTTAAAAAAAATACGTTCAATAGTCGTAAAGTCAAAATACCTGTATTATACGAAGATTTGGGGTATGGATATAGATCCAAGCTGTAGGTTCTCGCTAAGCGCGAAATTTGATTTAACTCATCCTACTGGCATCCATATCGGGGCGCAAACTTACATTGCTTTTGGCACTGCTATATTAACTCATGACATGACACGCGGCCTGCTTGTTGATACATATATTGGTAAACGCTGCTTCATAGGGGCGCACAGCATGATTCTCCCCGGTGTTAATGTTGGCGACGAATCTATTGTTGCCGCGGGAAGTATCGTTACTAAAGATGTGCCCTCACGTTGTATTGTTGCGGGAAACCCTGCTATAATTATCCGTGAAAATATTAAGGTTAAAGCCTATGGCAGATTTCTTGATGCTGATGATACTGAAATAAAATGTCAAAAAGCCATAGCTGAGAGATAAATATTAATGTTATTAAAGCAAGTAAATTTAACCCAGATTATTTTATCTTTGCTGTTTTATATTTCAGTAATTAGATCAACAAGCATCGGGCTTTTTTACCCCGCAATAGGTGGCTTAACATCAATAACCCATATAACTTTGACTAATTATATTTTATTCCTTTTATTCTTAATATATATTTTATTATCAAATAATTATAAATTTATTATTTATGGATTAACACGCCCATTGGGGGTGTTTTGTGTCGTAAGCGCAGTATTAACAACTGTTTTTTCAATGGATATTGTAGATTCTATAAAATTTTTAATGGTTGTTTCAGTTATATCTTTTTCACCAATAATTTACGCACGCACCTATGGTATAGAAACATTCTTAAATAGAATAGTCATGCTTTTTATAATATTTTCTATTATAAATTTATTATATATAATAGCATTTCCGCAATATGCAATAATGTCAGCAGAGCATGCAGGGCGGTGGAAGGGGCTATTTATGCATAAAAATGCCTTTGGCTCATTTTTCGCCATAACTTTTTTCATTATGTGGAATCAATTCATTAATTTTTCTGGTTTAAATAGGATACTACTCACGACTACCATGATCCTTAGCCTAATATTTATTATAATGTCAGGCTCTGCAACAGCATATATTATTTTCATTTTAACATTCTTTACCTACGTGCTTTTTATGATTGGGTTTAGGTTTAATTTAAAGGATAGGGTTGTTTTATTTTTAATCGCAACATTCAGCGCCTTACTTGTTTTCACCTTATTATCACCAATAATCGCAGAACTTATATTTCAGCTAACTGGACGTGATGCCACGCTAACAGGGCGAACAGATATCTGGGCAGGGCTATTTCAAGTTGTTCTTGAACGGCCTTTTTTAGGCTATGGTGCTGGCATGTCCGCGCGCGCCGATTTCATTAGTCAATATCAAGATTTAATGGGGCAAAATGCCTTAAGCTCTCATAGCGCATATTTAGACCTTTTATTAAATTATGGGATAATTGTGCCTTTCATTATTATAGCTATAATTTTAAAATTCCTTTTTTCTGGTATCTTTGCTGTAATTAAACATTCATCAGATATTAAATATCTCGCTCTTGCTGGAAGTTTAATTATATCAAGCTTTTTCATGGGTATATCAACTGGAAGCGTTATTGTTGATCGTTCTTTTTTCTGGGTTTTTATGCTAATCGGTATATTAATTATTCAAGAAAAAAGAATCAGAAATATAGGAAACATGAAGCAAAAACATTCCACTTTTTAAAGAGGGGAATAACATCTCCATAAGCATGGAACGCGGCTTTGTGGCTCTGTGCAAAACTTATTTAAAAGAGCATTTATGCTTATGGAGAGGGTTTTGTAGGCATATGGATAAAGCCATTTAGCGCCTCAATATATATATTTTGTTTTTTTGTGAAAAAAGTTCTGGTGTTTTGCAAATGAATGGCGTATAAAGCGCAAGAATTTAGATTTGATAATAGAAATCGCATATAGGAACTCTCTTCATTTTAAGGAAGGAAAGTCTGTGTGTTGGTTTTTCTTTTGTTAAAACGAAACTGAAATATAATAGGAAGCATAATAATGTTAAGCCCTAAGAAGTTTAAACACCGTAAACAGTTTAAAGGCCGTATCCATGGTAATGCCAAGGGTGGAGCAACACTCGCATTCGGAGCGTACGGTTTAAAAGCGCAAAGCCCTGACCGTGTTACCGCGCGTCAGATCGAAGCTGCGCGTCGTGCTATTACACGTTGCATGAAGCGTCAAGGTAAAGTTTGGATACGTATATTCCCTGATGTTCCTGTAACAGCAAAGCCACTTGAAGTTCGTCAAGGTAAAGGTAAGGGTTCACCTGAATATTGGGCTGCTCGTGTTAAGCCTGGTCGCATAATGTTTGAGATTGATGGTGTTTCTGAGAAGGTTGCACGTGAGGCATTTGATCTTGCGGCTATGAAGCTTTCAGTGAAAACAAAATTTGTTAAGCGCGTTGGTCTAGTAGAGGAGGCAGCATAATGAATAACGAAGAATTAAGATCTAAATCTGTTGATGAGCTTGTGAAAATTATTCTTGATTTGCGTAAAGGGCAATTCAATGCGCGTTTTCAAAAATCTCAAGGAGCGTTAGAAAATACTGCGCCGATTCGCGTTGCAAGACGCGCGGTTGCTAGAGCTAAAACAATATTGAACGAAAAACGCCGCGTGGAAGCTGTAAAAGCATCTACGGGTAAAAAGAAAGCCGCTTAAAGAGGAGTAGGGTAATATGCCACGTCGTGTATTAGAAGGAAATGTAATTAGTGATAAGGCTGACAAGACAATAACTGTTCTTGTTGAGCGCCGCTACATGCATCCTGTTTATAAAAAATATATCAAAAGCTCAGATAAATATACTGCGCATGATGAGAATAATCACTATTCGCAAGGTGATCGTGTTTCGATTATCGAATGTCGTCCGCTTTCCAAGCGTAAGCGTTGGACTGTTGTAACGGCAGGTGAGGTTAAAGCTCCGAAAGAAGCTGTAAAGCCTGCTGCGAAAAAAGAAGTTGTGAAGGAAGCTACGGTAAAAAAATCGGCAGCCAAGAAAACTACAGCTAAAAAGAAGGGTGCGTAATTATGATACAGATGCAATCCCGTATGAATGTTGCTGATAATAGCGGAGCTAGAGAAGTTCAGTGCATTAAAGTGCTTGGTGGATCTCACAGGCGTACCGCAAATGTTGGTGATGTTGTTGTTGTCTCCGTTAAGGAAGCGATTCCACGTGGTAAAGTTAAAAAGGGTGATGTTCGTCGCGCTGTAATTGTTCGCACTAGATTTGGTTTGCAACGGAAGCATGGCGAGAAAATTCGCTTTGATACAAATGCTTGTGTACTTATCAGTACAAATGGCGAGCCTATCGGTACACGTATTTTTGGACCAGTTACGCGTGAGCTTCGCGCTGGTGGTTACATGAAAATTATTTCATTAGCATCGGAGGTGCTATAGCTATGGCTCAGACGCAAGTAAAAAATAAATTGAAGATTCAAAAAGGTGATCAAGTTGTTGTTTTAACTGGTCGTGATAAAGGCGCAAAAGGTGAAGTTCTTAAGGTTCTTACTGAAAAACG
>JAMONE010000220.1 GCA_027066695.1 Micavibrio sp.
AATGGGTGTGTAACCTATATGTTGCGCACAGTAAATATATATTTTGTAGATGGAATAATTTGAAAGATGTTCCGCATCCTAAATCAGTTATCACATGGATAAAAAATAATCATTCTATGGGCGACTTAAAACATGAGCATGGAAGGCAAACGGAGTTGTGTTTATTCTACAATGGAGATAATCACTTTTTCCCATCTGGCAGACCAAATGATGTTATTAATGCCTGTAGAACAGGTAATGATAACCATCCAACGGAGAAGCCTGTAGGATTAATTGAAGTTATTATAAAATGGACTGATGGCGTGATTTTTGATCCTTTCATGGGCAGCGGAACTACAGGTGTAGCGTGTGCTAAATTAGGGCGTAAATTTATAGGGATTGAGTTAGAAGAAAAATATTTTGATATTGCTTGTAAACGTATTAAAAAAGCTTATGAACAGCCTGATTTATTTATTGAACAACCAAAGGAAATTAAACAGGATTCAATGTTATGAGAAGATCAAAGTATGGCAATAAAAAAGTTACAGCGTTTGGAATGAAATTCGACAGCAAAGGCGAGTATGCCCGCTATTTATTTCTTAAGGATGCTGAAAAGCAAGGTAATATAATAAACTTACAATGCCAAGTTGCATTCAAAATTGATGTAAATGGACAGCACATTTGTAAATATATAGCTGATTTTACATATCTTGTGAATAATGTCATGATTGTTGAAGATTTTAAGGGAATCGAAACCGCAATTTTTAGGCTGAAAAAGAAACTTATGTTAGCTGTTTTAAACATTGATGTGAAAGTTATTAAGATCCATACGGAAGAATTAAAAATAAAATACTTGATTTATTAAATGTAATTATTTACTGTTGTTTTATAAAAAGGAGATTAAGAAAATGTCACAAATAGAGGTTTTAGATTCAGAAGATGAATTATACGCGAAGGCTATTGAACTGGTAGTGACCAAAAACAAAGTTAGCACGTCATTTGTTCAACGTGAACTTAAAATAGGATATAACCGAGCAGCTAATTTTATTGAAGACATGGAAAAGAACGGAATTGTTTCCGCTGCTAACGAACTGGGTAAAAGAACAGTGCTTGAAAAAGGCAAGAAAGTAATTGAAATGGTAAATAAAGTTCATGAAATCGGAAGGGCTAACGGAATGTCAAGGGAAATAACAGATAAGGTTAATGCAGATATTAGCCATAACTCGGGTGACACCCAAGATGTCGGCTGCGTAGCTGGAAAACGTTTACTAGCTTTCTTGGAGCGCGTAGAGCGTTTGGAAGAGGAAAAAGCCGCGCTTATGGAGGATATTAAAGAGGTTTATGCCGAGGCTAAAGGCGTTGGCTTTGATGTTAAAACCCTCCGCAAGCTCGTTAAGCTCCGTAAAGTGGACACGGAAAAACGCAGCGAGGAACAGGCTTTGCTTGAGCTTTACGCTTCTGCCGTTGGTATGCAAGGGGTTTTGTTATAAGTTTATGGGGGAATAGGCTCAAAGAGGTTCATGCACCTGCTAGCGGGTAAAATCTAAGCCATGATTAATTTGTTTGGCGACAGGACTAGCTTATTTCCCCGCCCAATTAACAATAAAAACAACAAGCCCGAGCAATTAAGGCTTTAAACTAATAGTGCAAATTAGGGTTTGCTGCTCCCCTATCAAAACAAAAAACAGTTTTTTAAATTTATTACAAAGGAAAATACAATGAATATAAATGAATTAACAATTGGCCAAGCAAAAGAATTGGCTGCAATGTTTGGTAATAATACTACATCTAACGAAGGACTTAGCTCTATGATAGGTGAAAAGGTAATCGTACGAACATATTCATGCGGGGTGCATTATGGTGAGCTTGTAGAGAAAAATGGGACGGAGGTGATCTTAAAACAATCTCGCATGTTTTATTACTGGAAGACAACCGATGGCGGCATCTCTCTTAATGAAATTGCTAATAATGGTGTCCATGGTGATAGCAAGTTGTGTGCTGCCGTCGATAGGCAGTGGTTAGACGCTATTGGAATTATACCATGCACAAAAAAA
>JAMONE010000221.1 GCA_027066695.1 Micavibrio sp.
TTATGCACAAATAGAAATCACATCATTTTTTAATATCGTGCTGGCATGGAATACAGGCGTTAGCTTTTCGATGTTTAGTAATTCAGGCGAGTATATGCCCTATATTTTAATCGTCGTAGCCCTTGGGATTACCGCGTTATTCACTAAATGGCTATTAGATACAAAAAGCCATTTATTCGGCATTTGTTATGCCCTTATAATTGGCGGTGCATTAGGTAATGTTATAGATAGGGTGCGTTTTGGCGCGGTTATCGATTTTTTGGATTTTCATGCTTTTGGCTATCACTGGCCAGCATTTAATGTTGCTGATATGGCTGTAGTTAGCGGCGTTAGTGTGCTAATTATTGTATCATTATTCCTTAAATCAGAATTGGATAATGTGGATCATGAATAAATATTCTCTATTTTGCAGCTTGGCTGTTTGCGCTATTTTATTGAGCGGTTGCTCGAATGTACGTAATACTCTTGGGCTAGAGAAGGAATCCCCTGACGAGTTTTCCGTTCTAACGCGCGCACCTCTGGAAATGCCAGAGCAGATCACCTTGCCACCGCCAAGACCTGGCATAGCACGTCCACAAGAACGCGCCACTATCGAGCAAGCAAAAGAAGTCCTCTTAGGCAAAAGCCCTGATAATCAAGATAATAATGCGCGCACAAGTAAATCTGAGAGCGTCTTACTGCAAAATGCAGGGGCAAGTAATATTGATCCCGATATAAGGGCAAAAGTAAATAAAGAAACGGCAGAGCTTGAGGATCGTAATAAAGATGTCGCTGAGAAGCTACTCAATATAAGCGGCAATAACAAAAGGCCTTCGGCAACTATTGTTGATGCAAAAAAAGAGCTGGAGCGTATAAGGCAGAACAAAAAAGATGGTAAGAGCATTACGGATGGCAAAACGCCAACAATAGAAGAATGAAGCAATTTATTCTTATAATAATCGCTGTAATACTATGTTCTGCGCCAAGTATGGCGATGGACAAGGTGTTTAATGCAAAGTCATATATGCTGGATAATGGCTTGCAAATCGTGGTTGTTGAAAACCATCGCGCCCCTGTTATTACGCACATGATTTGGTATCGCGTTGGCGCAGCTGATGAGCCACGCGGCCAATCAGGCATTGCACATTTTCTTGAACATCTAATGTTTAAGGGGCAAAAACACGCTGTGCTTGGAGATTTAGAAGCTGGCGAATTTTCAAAGATAGTACGCTCGCTTGGCGGCAATGATAACGCCTTTACCTCGCAAGATTTCACTGCATATTTTCAATCTATATCAAACAAGCATTTAGAGCGCGTAATGAAAATGGAGGCTGGGCGTATGCGCGGCATGTTTATTCCGCAAGAAGGCTTTGTTTCAGAGAAAAAGGTAATCCAAGAAGAGCGTCGCCAGCGCACAGATAACGATCCTCGCGCTCAAATGAGCGAACAAATGCGCGAAGCTTTATTCCCAAATCACCCTTACAGCATTCCTATTATTGGCTGGATGCACGAGATTGAGGGCTTGAAATATCAAGAGGTTATGGATTTTTATCATAAATATTACGCGCCGAATAATGCCGTGCTTATTGTTTCAGGCGATGTTAGCGCAGATCAGGTATTTGAAATAGCAAAGCGCACATATGGCATCATTGAACGCTCTGATATGCTTGAAAGATCATGGATAAAATCTCCGCCATTTATTGCAAAAACCGCGATATCGCTAGAGCATCCAACAATAAAAGAGCCAGTATTTCGCCGAAGCTACCGCGTGCCTAGCGCGAATCAGAGCAAGCAAGAATCACTCATATTAGAGGTTTTGGAAGATATTATCGGCGGTGGCTCGACTTCGCGCCTTTATAAATCTTTGGTGGTAGAGCAAAAAATAGCCACTAATATATCACTATCCTATAACTCTGCTGCGTGGGATGATGCAACGTTATCTATTGCTGTAAACCCCGCATCGAAAGAGAAAATAGCAGATGTTAAAGCAGCCATTGATAATGAGCTTAGAAAAATTATTAATGACGGCATTAGCGTTAAGGAGTTATCCGAATCCATAATGCGTATGCAAAATAATGCAATATATGCGCGGGATTCCCTGACTGGCCCTGCGATGATTATTGGATATTCTTTAATCACTGGCTCATCACTGGATGATATAGAGCATTGGCCACAGCAAATCGAGAGCGTAACGATTGAGCAAATCCAAGAGGTTACGCGCAAATATCTTAACCCCGATGTGCCATATAAAACCCCGCCCATAGATGGTGTTTTGCTGCCTAAAGCAACAGGAGGTAATGAATGAGATTTATACTTATAACTATTATTTGCGCTGTTTCATTCTTGGCCTCCCCAGCCCCAGCCTTTGCAGAAAAGTTTTTAGATATACAAGAAGTTACAAGCAAAGGCGGCATAACCGCGTGGCTGGTAGAAGATCGCTCTATCCCCGTTATAGCTATGAAATTTTCTTTTCGTGATGTTGGCTCAAAAACAAATAGCATAGATAAGCAAGGGCTAGCTCATCTTGCTTCCAATACTATGGATGAGGGCGCGGGCGAGCTTAAAAGCCAAGAGTTCCAGCAGATTTTGCGCAATCAATCAATTACTCTGCATTTTAATGCTTCGCGTGATAATTTCGGCGGGACGCTTAAAACCTTAACACGTAATAAAGATAAAGCGTTTGAGCTTTTGAAACTTGCGTTAACCAAGCCGCGCTTTGATGAAGAACCATTATCACGCATGCGCAATTCTAATCAAAGCCGTATAAAATCATCGCTGTCCGATCCCCAGTGGATAGCTGCGCGTATTCAAAATGATATAATATTTAGCGGGCATCCCTACGCTTTAAACAGCGGCGGAACGCTTAGCTCTTTAGATAATATCACCGCAAAAGATTTGCGTGGATTTCATGAAAAGCTTGGTAAAAATCAGCTTGTAATCGGGGTTTCAGGCGATATATCAGCCGAGCAGCTTAAAATTATGTTAGATGATGTTTTTGGCGAGCTACCCGATATAAAAGCAGCTAAATCAGAGAAATTTGAGCTGAAAAATTCAGGCAAAACATATCTATATAAACAAGATATCCCACAAACAATAATCGAGATTGCGCAAAAAGGTGTATCGCGTAAAGACGCTGATTACTTTGCTGCAAAAATTATGAACTTCATTTTGGGTGAGTCTGGCTTTGGCTCAAGGCTAATGGAGGAGATTCGCGAAAAACGCGGTCTTACATATGGTATATACTCATATTTCCGTGAATATGATGAGACTGACGCGCTGCATATCTCTACATCTACGGTTAATGATAGCGTTGATGAAATGATTAGGTTAATCAATACGCAGTGGGATGAAATGCTGGCAAAGCCTGTGTCAGTGCAAGAATTAAAAGATGCTAAATCATATCTAATTGGCTCGCTGCCATTGTCTTTGACCTCTACGAACTCTATTGCCTCGACATTATTATCGCTGCAACTTGATAATCTTCCGATAGATTATCTGGATAACCGCGCACAAAAGCTGAATGAAGTGACTTTGCAAGAGGTGCAGGCTACGGCTAAAAGAATTCTGGACAAAGACGCATTTACAACTATCCTAGTGGGAAACCCAAAGGGATTTGACGGCGCAGAAATAATAATTAAATTGCCTAATGTTGAGTAATTAAATGAAACAAGAACTCCGAAAAACTCCAAGACAAAAGCTACCTGAATGGAAAGCTTTGGCAAAACACCAAAAAGCACTTAAAAATGTGCAGATAAAGGATTTATTTACACATAATCCCAAGCGTTTTGATGAGTTTCATTTAAATCACGAAAGCATAATGTTTGATTATTCCAAGCAATCTATAACTTTGGAAACTATTGAAAAGCTTACCCAGCTTGCAAAAGCATGTGATCTTGAAGGCTGGCGCAGTAAAATGTTTGGCGGCGAAGCTATTAATATGACGGAAGATCGCGCAGTACTTCATTGCGCTCTTCGTACAAAAGACACTCGTCCGATTATGGTTGATGGGCAAGATATAATGCCGCAAATCCATAATGCTATGGATAAAGTAAAATCCTTTAGCGAGAAAATACGTAGCGAGAAGAAATATACTCATATAGTTAATATTGGTGTTGGTGGCTCTGACCTTGCCTCTTCTATGGTTTATGAAGCATTAAAATATTATTCTGATCGTGAAATTAATATCCATTTTGTGTCAAATATTGATGGCACTGACCTAATGGAAACACTGCGCTTGGTTGATCCTGAAAAAACATTATTCATTGTTACATCGAAGACTTTTACCACTCAGGAAACAATCACAAATGCACATAGTGCCAAAGCATGGCTGCAAGGTGAATTAAAGCGCACAGATGTTTCAAATCATTTTGTTGCTGTTTCTCAAAATATTGAGTTGGCAAAAGAGTTTGGCATTAATGACGAGCATATTTTCCCGATATGGGATTGGGTCGGGGGGCGGTTTTCTCTTTGGTCTTCAGTTGGATTGCCATTTTGCATTGCTATAGGGTTTGATAATTTTCAAAAACTGCTTGATGGTGCGTGCAGCATGGACGAGCATTTTAAAAATGCTCCGTTAGAGCGAAATATGCCTGTTTTACTTGCTATGATAGGGATATGGCACAGAAATTTTGTTAAGCTTCCTGCAATTTCCATTACATCCTACGATCAATATTTATGGCGTTTTCCTGCCTATATTCAGCAGCTTGATATGGAGTCTAATGGGAAAACAATAGATCGTAATAATGCTAGAATCAGTTATGAAACTGGCCCTATGGTTTTAAGTGACACTGGCACAAATGCGCAGCATGCCTATTTTCAGACCATTCATCAGGGAAGCTCTGTTATTCCATGTGATTTTATTATTGTGGCCAAAACCCATAACCCGATTGAGGGACATCATAATAAGCTGCTAGCTAATGCTATTGCACAAACAAAAGCTCTTATGGATGGGCGGGATAATGAAAACCCTCATAAATCATTTGCTGGCAATCGCCCTAGTAATACAATTATTTTGGACGAGCTAAGCCCTTATAATTTGGGTATGTTACTGGCTTTATACGAGCATAAAATCTTTGTGCAGGGTATTATTTGGAATATTAACAGCTTTGACCAATGCGGCGTTGAGCTTGGGAAGATGTTGGCCAATCAGATAATTGATGAATTTGATAAAGATATCGATGATATAAAAAGTGACCAATCAACGCTGGGTATTTTAAACTATATTAACAATAAATAGATGGATTATTATGAAGCAAGAAATTAAAGCTATAGTTACTGACATTGAGGGTACTACCAGCTCGCTATCATTTGTGAAGGATACGCTGTTTCCTTATGCTTATAAAAAGCTTCCCGATTATATTTGGGATAATGAGAGCGATATTGCTGCGCTTATTGATGCTGTCAAAAAAGAAGAGCAAAACCCTGATTTAAGCCTTGAAGAAGTGATTGAGGTTTTGCTGCGCTATATCGATGAAGATCAAAAAGTTACGCCGCTGAAAACTCTGCAAGGCATGATCTGGAAAGAAGGCTATAAATCGGGTGAACTTATCGGCCATATTTATGATGATGCGCTGGCTGGTTTAAAACGCTGGAAAGAACAAGGGGTTAAGCTTTATGTGTATTCCTCTGGCTCTGTTCCTGCGCAAAAACTGCTGTTTGGCCATACTAAGTCAGGTGATTTAAATCCGCTTTTCTCAGGGTATTTTGATACTGAAATTGGCGGCAAAAAAGTCTCTGAATCATATGAGAAAATTGCTGCGGAAATAAATATTCCTGTTAGTGAGATACTTTTTTTATCGGACAGCACAGATGAAATCGATGCAGCCGCAGCCGCGGGGATGAATGTAATTATTCTTGATCGTGAAAAGGCATTATTTGATGCGCTTGGCCATAGCGTAGTTAATGACTTTGATGGTATTTTAAAAGAAACGGCAGAGGCATGAAAATAGATGGCACTCATTACCGCTCGATAGAGCTAAATTCTGATGGCTGGTCGGTGCGGATTTTTGACCAGCGAAAGCTGCCATGGGATCTTGTTCATGTGAATTTAACGGATTTAGAGCAAGCTGCACTTTCTATTTCCGAGATGTGGACGCGCGGTGCGCCTTTATTGGCGGCGGTGGCGGCTTATGGCTTTTGCTTAGGGCTACGCGCTGATCCTTCTGATGATGGAGTGGCTCGCGCTTATGATACATTGCTTGCCACGCGCCCAACAGCGATAAATCTTCGCTGGGCTTTGGATGAGATGGCTAGCGCGGTTAAGCCTTATCAGGGCGAGGAGCGCATCGCCGCGGCTTATAAACGTGCGGGCGAGATTTGTGATGAAGATGTTGAAATTAACCGCAATATCGGCCTTAACGGTCTGCCATTGCTTCGTAAGATGTCGCGCGATAAAGGCGGTAAGACGCTTAATATT
>JAMONE010000222.1 GCA_027066695.1 Micavibrio sp.
CTGATGGCTTGGCAGCAGGGCATACTCCGAATTCTTTTACTTTCGATCCGTTGGGTTCTCGTCCGCAATTGCGAAATTCCCAACAATTCATTTTACTCATATCCCCTCCCTCTTTTTTATACTGTCTAAGTGTTAGTCCAGCATATGACATGCCAAAATGCAATTATAACATGCTATCATGCAAAGATTAATTTAATGTTATTTTGAATGCGATAGTAACTGCTCTATTTGCTCGACCAGCTCATTTAGATGGAATGGTTTGGATAGTAGTTTTGCGTTTTTAGTTGCTGTGTTATCTTGTTGTTTTGTTACCATCGCCGCAAAGCCAGTGATAAACATAATTTTGATATTAGGGTGTTTTTTCTGCGCCTTTTTAGAAAGCTCTATTCCGTCAATGCCAGGCATGACAATATCGGTTAGTAATAAATCAAAGTCACTATTTTCATTTAGAGCGTTAAGAGCATCATTGCCGTTGGTTGCGTAAGTAACTATATGCCCAGCTTTTTCCAGTGCTATAGTTAAAAAATTCGCCATGGCATTGTCGTCTTCTGTCAATAATATTTTTGCCATTATTATTCCTTTATAAAGCGTCTATGAATTGCTTTCCTGCGGTTTTCCAGCTGTAATTATCTTTTATATGCTGTACAGATTTTATTGGTTCTACTTGCTCTATGGCTTGGTATGCAGCTTTTGATAAATCATCATCAAGTGCGCCAAGGTAATCATGTGTAATAATATCTTTTGGGCCCATAACATTATAGGCGGCGACTGGCAGGCCGCAGGCAATTGCCTCTATTAGTACAATTCCGAAAGTGTCGGTTTTTGAGGGGAACACAAATATATCGGATGATCGGTAGTAATCAGCGAGCTCCGCGCCAGTTTTCTTTCCAACAAATAGTGCTTTTGTGTATTTATTTTCCAAAATATTTCGGGCGGGGCCATTGCCAACAACAACTTTAGAGCCACTCCACTTCATATCAAGGAATGCTTCTATATTTTTTTCTGTTGAGAGCCTCCCGACAAAAAGAGCTATTGGTTGTTTCAAATCTTTTAATATAGTTTTCTCACTTGGATAAAAAACAGAGAAATCCACGCCGCGTGATAAAAACTTTGTTGGAGCTTTGAAATCCCATTTTACCAATTGATCTTTTAAGCTTTGGGTGGAAACCATTATATTGACTGATTGGTCGTGAAATTTTTTAACGGCATTGACGGCGCGGCTATGCACAATATTATATAGTGGCTTAGGCAGCCATGCAAAACGCTTTGCGATATAGTCGGGGAATTGCGTATGATAACATGTGGTGTAGCGCATGTTGTTATTCAAGCAGTATTTGCGCCCAGCCCAGCCAAGCGGGCCTTCTGTCGCAATATGGATTTTATCGGGTTTATAGTCTTTTATAATGCGCTTTAGACGTTTGTCGGGGGTTATAACCAGCTTAATCTCGGGGTAGAACGGCATTGGAACTATAAAGTTAAAATTTGCAGGGCTTATAATTTCAACTTGATGATTCATCGCATTTAATTCTTTGCGTATATGCTCGTATGTGCGTACAACCCCATTGATTTGAGGATGCCAAGCATCACTTATAATAAGAACTTTCATAGACATTTTGCGTAACTAACTTTAGAATGTATTTTTATCAACTTTAAACATGATTGCTATGATGCTCAATAAATTTTTTACTCTATTTGCTATTTCAGCCGTTTTTATGGCGCTGCCTGTTAATATTGCTTATGCAGGGCAGTGTGAAGCTAATTACGAGATGATTACAAAGCTGCACCATCCTGATCCAGGCTCTTACACTGTTTGGGACGCTGTTTATGGTGAGGGGAAGCGTGATGAGGTCTTTGCCTCTGTCGTAAATCACGGCGATAGCGTTATGGCTGTGGGTGAGGTGCGCAGCCCCAAGGCTGTTAAACCATCTATCGTATTTGTGAAATATGATAAGCGTGGGCGCAAGGTTTGGGATAAATATCACGCGATTAGCGGTCTGCGCAATATCGTTAAGATGCTTTCTTATGATGATGGGGTGGTTGTGTTGATAAATCGCCGCAAGTCTGGCGGTAGGGGATTTTTGTGGCTGGGTTTTTTTGATAATGAGGGTAGCTTAAAATCTCAAAAAATCATCAAAGATGGTGAGCATAATTTACTCGCCACTGATATTATCCCATCTATTGGTGATGGTAATAAAAAAGGTTGGGCGATTTCCGTAACTGTAGAGCGTAAATATGGCGGTGGTAAAAATGCCTTAATGCGTAAAAATGCCACTGTGTATTTGTTGGATCATAATGGAAACGAGCTGTCTAGTCGCGCTTATATTTTGGGTACAAACAATGAAATAAATGGACTGTCCGTATCGAAATTTGAGGACGGAAAAACTGGGTATATCGCTACGGGGTATTTCGAAAGTCCGTCTGGTAAGGAAATTGGCTGGCTTTTACGTTTGAGTGAAGATACCTCATATGCATGGCAAAAAGAATATGGTCGTGGATTATCGGCTAAATTAAAATTATCATCGGGATATCGTGATCGCTATATTTTGGCTTTTGGTGATGTCATGCCACTTCATTCCAAAACATCGGGCAGCTGGCTTATGCTTGTTGATGGCAGTAATGGAAAAACTCTGTGGCAGCGATATTATTACGGTGAAACAGGCCGTCATGATTATACGGCAAAGGGGGTTTTTGTTAATAAGGATGGGCTTATAACATTAATGATGATGGCTGATATTATTGATGGAAATAATATTTCTTCGGATGAGGATGAGCTTGATAATATAAATTATGCTCATGTGATAACGCTTTCTCCGCGCGGGGTTACACTGTCTGGTGATGCTTATTATAACGGGCAGGGCGTTGTTGTTTCGCAGATTATCGAAGGGGTGGATGGCAGCCGTGTTATGGTCGGGCATTCATTTGTTACTGCGAAAGATATAATTAAGGAAAAAAGGCTAGCTAAGAAACACCCCTCACCTTTAAAAGAAGAGGGGTATGTTAATCTTCCTGATGTTGATTTGTCTGATAAAGCAAATGAGGGATTGGCAATGCTTAATAAAAAAATTAAAGCTCAAAGGGTTTATAAAGAGCAAGCCGAATCGGCTAAAGAGGATCATAGCGTTAGTGATCTTGATGATCTTACGCAAAATGGGTGGGTGTTGATTGGTGAAATGCCAGAGGCGTACACCGATCCTTGCATAATAACGCAACGCAAATTAAAATAAACACAACAAGGGGTTGGTATGGATAGTAAAGAAGAAGAATTAGGTTTTACTGTATGGGAAGGGCATGTCGGCGTGCGCGCGGATAAGTTTTTAAGCTCGGTTTGTGATGAATTATCACGCTCAAGGCTTCAAAAATTGATTGCTGATGGGCAGGTTATTATGAATGGCAAGCCGCTTAAATCTGCTTCGATAAGGGTTGCTGAGGGCGATGAGTTTAGCGTATCTATCCCCGCGCCGATGCCAAGTATTCCCGAGGCACAAGACATCCCTTTGAACGTGGTATATGAAGATGATGACTTGCTTGTGATTAACAAAGCATCAGGCATGGTTGTGCATCCTGCGGCTGGTAATTGGAGTGGCACATTAGTTAATGCTTTGCTTTATTATTGTGGTGATAGCCTATCGGGAATTGGCGGAGTTGTGCGCCCTGGGATAGTTCACCGCCTTGATAAAGATACTAGCGGCCTTATGCTGGTTGCGAAGAATGATCACGCGCATAAACATCTTTCAGCTCAATTGGCTGATCGTACGCTAAGCCGTGTTTATCATGCTTTGGTTTTGGATATTCCCTTGCCGATAAAGGGAAGTGTTGATCGCCCAATAGGCCGCCACCGTCATAACCGCTTAAAGATGAGTGTGATGAGTAATGCTCCGCGCTCTGCACGTACACATTATAAGGTGATCAAAAATTATAGTGATGCGCTTTCGCTGGTTGAGTGTAAATTGGAGAGCGGGCGTACGCATCAAATCCGTGTGCATATGGAAGCTATTGGGCATAGCCTTATTGGTGATAAAATATACGGCCCGCAGCAAACTGCCTTAATTGCGAAAATGAAAAGTGGCGGCTACCCTGTTGATTTAATTCGTGAATTTATTGAATTTCCCCACCAAATACTGTTTGCAAAGAGCATAGCCTTTATCCATCCGACGACTGAAAAGAAGATGGATTTTGAGTGTGATGCGCCTGATAATATAGCTAAGTTATTGAAAGAGCTAGATAAATAAAAATCATTTGCATTTACATAAAATTTTATGTATTATTAAATAGTAGGGTGTATGAATAGAAATATAGCGTAATAATTTTATTTACCCATTCTTTTTGGTAGAAAGAATAGGTTAAACACTATCTTAAAAATAAGATAACGAAACGGATTGTATAGCTAGTAAAAAAGCAAAAATATCAAATTTGTTGTGCAATTTATAAAAAATATAGCAAGACCTAAGTGCCGCTTCTTTAGCGGTATTTTTTTGTCAGAATTTATCCTTGTTAAGTTATCTTTCATATTGTGGTAATATACTAAAATCATTGATCGTTACAATTGAGGGATTATTATGAAGCAATCTACCAATCATCTTTTTATGGTCGAGCCAGCTGTTTTCTACGCAAATCCGCAAACTATGGATACTAACGCTTATCAAGTTAGCGGCGAGGTGGAATCTCATGAAATAACCCTAAATAAAGCGCGCACAGAATTTCGGGCATATCGTGATATGTTAGTCGAAAAAGGCGTGATGGTGACTAGTGTTCTTGGGCATAAGGATTGCCCCGATATGGTATTTCCTAATTGGGCTTCGACTTATGACAATGGTAAGTTAATAATATATCCTATGCTCAATGAAAATAGGGGGGCGGAGCGCACGCCAAAGGTTATTAACTGGCTGAAGCATTATTACCCTGACATTATAGATTGGAGCGGTTACGAGGCTCAAAATATAGCTCTTGAAAGTACCGCTAGCATTGTTGCTGATCACGTTAATCGCCGCGCTTATTCTGGAATATCGCGCCGCACTGCACCTGAATTAGTGGCAAAATGGGCGGAGCTTATGGGTTATGATGTGATAAGTTTCGAGACGATGAGCCATGCGGGCATTCCTGTCTATCATACTGATTTCTTAATGTATATCGGCAGCGAGATGGTAGGAATTTGCGCGGAAGTGATTACGGATGACGATCTGCGCGAAGCGGTGCTTAAACGTTTGCGTGAAACCCATGAAGTTGTGGAGTTTTCAAATGCGCAGTTACGCGCGAATTGCTGTAATGCTTTGGAGGTGGTTGGAACTGGCGCAGAGCGTATGCTAACCATGTCAAAAGCAGCCTTTGAAGCATTAAACAGCGTCCAAGAGCGGGCGATTGCAAAACACTATAACACGCTCATCTGCCCTGACCTTACCACGTTAGAAAAATACGGCGGCGGCTCGGCTAGATGTATGCTTATGGAGCTGTTTTAGCTCCTATTAGGTTTATTCCCCGCAACTTGCTGCGCTTGTTGTCATTGCGAGGAGCTTTAGCTCCGTGGCAATCTAGATTGCTTTACTGTGTTCGTGGGTGACGAGATATAGTAGTTTTAATTAAGAATATGACATTGTGTGATTTTTAAAGCCCCATCAAATCAATAACAACGCGGTGGTTGGGGGTTATGTTGGGTTTTAAGACCATTGTATTTATGATTTTGGTTTGCTTCTTTAGCCTGATTTCAAGCAATATAGAGCCGTCATTTTGTGGGCGGGTTATGTAAGTGCCTAGCAGATCACTGCCCTTGAAGCTTCCTTGAGGATCAATATTCCAGCGTGTATTTTCCAGCTTTACCCTAAAAACATTGCGCAAGCTATCGACGGCAACTTTATATTTAGTGGTGTGGCTAACCTCGATTACAATTCTGGTATTGTCCGAGTTCAAGCCAAAGCGCAGCTTATTAACAGATGACGGGTTTGAGCGGTCAATTACTATTTTCTTAATATCGGATTTAATATCAGGTTTTCTGCGCGGTACAGGCGTGTTTTTATCAGCGTTCTTAAAGGCTGATGACTTAACCACGGAGGTAGCCACATTTTTGCGCTTACGCTGTGGTAAGTCTGGCGGCGTTATAATCTTACCATTGGCGTATCCATGGCCATTAATTGCATCATCCGCCAAGAATAATTTGACATTTCTTAGTACATCCTTGCCAGCAACCATATGCGTTGGCGTGGCAACTGATGTTCCTGCCAATTTATAA
>JAMONE010000223.1 GCA_027066695.1 Micavibrio sp.
TACGGCATAAATAATCACCGAAAAGCTGCTCCAGCTCTTCCATAGTTTTATGGTCAAGCGCGATATTATTAAGCAGCGCAATAGACGGATTATAATGCGCGATAGAGCCGTCACTCTCGTCCATTTCCGCAATGAATAAATCATCGCGGCCTTTTCGAATAGAGGAATTTAAATTGCGAATTTCTCCGCCATTAACAATAGTAGGGTCTTGCCCCAGCTCAACTAGAATAGTGCCAATCATGCCTGTAACGGTTGATTTACCGCTAGTCCCCGCCACGGCAATTTTATGCTTGGATGCGTTAAATAGTTGCGCCAAAAGCTGGCCACGTGTGATTATTGTGATGTCTTTTTCAAGGGCGACTTTCACATCAGGGATAGAGCTTTCAACTGCGCTAGATACAACTAACACATCAATATCACCAGTAATGCCCAAGCCATCTTGCGGAACTATACCAATACCCAAAGCCTGTAAATCGCTGAACTTTTCAAGCGTGCTATCTTTATCATAAGAGCGATCCGATCCAATTATATTTGCTCCCGCTTCTTTTAGCAAAGCGGCGAGCGGCAACATACCGCTCCCCCCTATTCCACAGAAAAAATAGGCTTTTTCACTAGCTTTAAAAGCCATCACTACTCACCAGCATAAAGAGGAATTGGTGCTTCATTAACTGGGATATCATCTGATGTTATGACTTCTTCGGCTAGAATATCTTCAGTTGTCGGAATAGTCTGAACAACATCTTCAGAGCTGTCAGATAACTCTTCTAACACAGCTTGTAAAGCTGATTTTTCACCCACGGACTCGGTACTTTCCTCAATATAGTATTCAGAAACACTGCCAGCTCCGCGAAGTAATATAGGTTGCTCCTCTATGTGTTTATCAGAATTAAGTCTAGGTTCAGATGCTTTAAATTCTTCCAAATCATAGGTTTCAGGCTGCCTGATATCGCTGTTATTATGGCGAGGCAACGCATTTGGCTTTAAAATTTCCTGCGAAAAATCAATCGCAATTATAGATGGGTAATAATGCGAGGACTGGGAAGCAAAATCCCAAGCCATGCCCGCAGGCCCACCCCATAACGCACGCTTTGAAAGCTGCGCGGGCACAGACATTTCAACTCTTCGGTTACCTGGGGCGTTACAAATAATTTCCATGTCTTTGTAAGATTTTTTAATGTTTAAAGTTTGCGGAGGAAACACCTGATATTTTAATTTATCAACATACGCAAAGCATTTAGCATCCTGCGCATCAGGCGTTAAAAACGTAATATCCTGATTAGATGATTCTACGGCGTAACCACACGCGCCAAGAACCAAAACAGATGATAAAGATAATAAATATTTACTAAAAGCCATAAAAAAAGAATCCTAACATAGTGATACACGCATCCAAGGATACAGAGCTTTACACCCTATGACAATTACTCTTGTATATTAAGCCACAGACTTTTTTTTATCCTTCATAGCTTTAACCGAAAAAACCAAAGCACCATCAACAACGCTAACCGCTACGGTAGAATCGACACCAA
This sequence comes from Micavibrio sp., assembly GCA_027066695.1. Lineage (GTDB taxonomy): Bacteria > Pseudomonadota > Alphaproteobacteria > Micavibrionales > Micavibrionaceae > UBA1672. The sequence continues at coordinate 1,530 of JAMONE010000223.1, forward strand.
GATCACCAGCCAGCAGCATCTCTGCGAGTTTATTTTGCAAATGCGTTTGAATTACCCGCTTTAACGGACGCGCGCCATAGACAGGATCATAGCCCTTATCCGCTATCCAGCTACTCGCGTCATCGCTTAGCTCTAAATTCACATGCTGCGCGGCGAGCAGATCATGCAAATAGCTAAGCTGGATGTCAACAATGCCCTTAATCTTATCACGGCTTAAACGACTAAATAGCAGGGTTTCGTCAATGCGGTTCAAAAACTCGGGACGGAAAGTAGAACGCACAACGTTCATCACATCCTCGCGCACCGCGTCCACATCCTCACCATCTTTTTGATTAACCAGAAACTCACTACCCATGTTTGACGTCATGATAAGCAGCGTGTTGCTAAAATTAACCACGCGCCCCTGCCCGTCTGTTAATCGCCCATCATCAAGCACTTGCAGTAACACGTTAAACACATCTGGATGCGCCTTTTCGACTTCATCAAATAACACAACTTGATAAGGACGACGGCGGACACTCTCAGTTAACGCACCGCCCTCCTCATAGCCTACATAACCAGGAGGTGCGCCAATCATACGTGATACGGCGTGTTTTTCCATATATTCCGACATATCAAGGCGCACCATTGCACTTTCATCATCAAAGAGGAATTCAGCCAAAGCCTTAGTCAGCTCGGTCTTACCTACGCCAGTAGGCCCTAAAAACAAGAACGAGCCAATCGGACGATTAGGATCTTGCAAGCCCGCCCGCGAGCGACGAATAGCGTTAGATACTGCTGTAATAGCTTCTTCTTGACCAACCACGCGCTGCCCAAGTTTCTTCTCCATAGAAAGCAGCTTATCGCGCTCACCCTCCATCATTTTATCAACGGGAATACCTGTCCATTTACTAACGATATATGCGATATCATCGCTTGTGACTTCCTCGTTAATCAAATTTTTGGTATCATTAGCCGCAGCATCTTTAAGCTTAGCCTCTAATTCGGGAATAGCTCCATATTTAAGCTCACTCGCCTTTGCCCAATTGCCGTCACGCTCGGCTTGCTCAAGCTCAATGCGCGCGCGATCCAGCTTTTCAGTTTGCGCCTGCCCCGCGTTGAGTTTTTCTTTCTCCGCGCTCCATTGCCCCGTTAAATCCGCAGATTTGGACTCTAAGCCTTTAAGCTCTTTTTCAAGGTCTTTCAAACGCTCAACCGAGCCTTTATCCTTTTCCTTCTTAAGTGCCTCACGCTCAATTTTAAGCTGGACAATGCGGCGGTCTAGCTCGTCAATTTTTTCGGGCTTGCTGTCCACTTGCATGCGCAAGCGCGATGAAGCCTCGTCAACCAAATCAATCGCTTTATCGGGCAAGAATCTATCGGTGATATAACGGTTTGACAGTGTAGAAGCCGAGACAATCGCCGCGTCCGTAATACGCACACCATGGTGAAGCTCGTATTTCTCCTTCAAGCCACGCAAAATAGAGATAGTATCCTCCACCGTTGGTTCAGACACAAAAACAGGCTGGAAACGCCGCGCTAGGGCAGCATCTTTTTCAATATGTTTGCGGTACTCATCCAGCGTTGTTGCGCCAACCATATGCAATTCTCCCCGCGCAAGTGCAGGTTTAAGCATGTTCGATGCGTCCATAGAGCCTTCAGATTTACCCGCGCCAACAAGAGTATGCATTTCATCAAGAAACAGCACGATTTCACCCGCTGCGGCGGCAATTTCATCAACAACCGCTTTAAGGCGTTCTTCAAACTCACCGCGATATTTCGCGCCTGCCAGCAACGCTCCAAGGTCAAGCGACATAAGTTTTTTATCCCGTAGAGTTTCTGGAACATCGCCATTAACAATGCGCTGCGCCAGTCCTTCTATAATTGCAGTTTTACCAACGCCCGGCTCACCAATTAAAACAGGGTTATTCTTTGTCCTGCGTGATAGCACCTGAATAGTGCGGCGGATCTCTTCATCACGCCCGATAATAGGATCAAGCTTACCATCTAGGGCATCTTTGGTCAGATCACGCGCATATTTATTAAGTGCATCAAATTGATCCTCTGCATTCGCACTGTCCGCGTTGCGCCCTTTGCGCATATCATTTATTGCGGCATTAAGCTTGGTATCCGTAAGGCCTGCATCTTCGAGATGTCCTGCAATATCCGCCCTTTTCGCCATTATCATCGCTTGCAAAATCCGCTCGGTAGTAACGAAACTGTCACCTGCTTTTTTGCTTATATCTTCGGCATTAGCGAATATTTTGGTTATATCAGTAGATAAACGAAGCTGCCCCGCGCCCGAGCCTTCAACAACTGGAAACTTGGAAATAGCTTTTTCAACACTGGATTTTAATTTTACGAAATCAGCATCGCAAACTCGTAGTAATTTTGAGACAAGCCCATCAGCATCATCCAGCATGACTTTAAGGAGGTGTTCAGGCTCTAACGATTGATGAGAGTGGCGCGTGGCTAAGGTTTGTGCCTCTTGTAAAAAGCCTTTTACTTTTTCGGTTAATTTATCAAAATCCATGATTAAATCCTCCTATAATGTAGAAGTGAATTCTATTCCTGCATCACGCTTTAATCAAGAAAAAAGGCGAACAAAATCTCGCCTTAATAATAACCTGTCATCACGAGCATAGCGCGGCGATCTATCGGGAAGAATAGATTGCCACGTCGATAAAATCTCCTCGCAATGACAAATATAAAAAAGTTATTCGACAGCTTCAGCTTCTTGCGTTTCCTTAACTTCTACAGAAGCTTTTGCTCCTATAATACTAGCTGGCAGAGCAAGATCGTTAACAGCATTGTCAACTTTATTGCCTTCATTCTCAGCCACAGGCTTAGAATTTTCTAACCCTTTAACTTTATTACCAGCCGCGTCATTACCACTCATCTCATTGATAATACGAATATAATGTTCTGCATGTTGAAAGTAATTTTCTGCAATCATACGATCACCCATCGATGTAGCGTCCTTTGCCAAAGACAGATATTTCTCTGCCACTTGATGCGCTGTTCCGCGGATACGAACGTCAGGACCATTGCTGTCATAGACTTGAGTGCGTGATTGCTGGTTATTATTACGGCGACCGCTATTATTATTGCGATTTCTGTTTCTTCTATTATTCGATGTTCCGTGTCTCATATCCAAGCCCATTAATATTTAAAAATTACACAATCAACACACACAGCATACATGATTCAGGTAGACATAAAAAGCCCATTACGCCAAGTCATGCATAGTTAAACACAACATATTGTTACTGCCTCTTTGCTCTAACCGCATATTGTGATTGCGTTTGTGTTGAACAACTTCAAGGTACATCCAAGCAGCTTTTCCAATCAAGGTGTATCGATAAAAAAAGATTATTTATCCCCACTAGAGATATCCACAACCCGCGGATTTCCTGCCAGATCAAGGTGAACGCAGCGTTGCATAAATCGCGATTCTTCCGCGAGTCGCATTATATCTTTTTCCTGATCGTAACCAATCTCGAAAAGTGCAATTCCACCATCATGTAATAAGTTTTTTAATTTGGGAAAAATAATTTTATATGGTTCTAAGCCATCCACCCCACCATCAAGACTAAGAATCGGATCATGGTTGCGCACCTCTTTAGATAAAGTAGGTATGATTTGATTCGAAATATAAGGGGGATTCGATACAATTAAATCAAATTTCCCTGAAATAGCGTCCACCCAAGAGCCACAAATAAAGCTTGCACGATTGTTTACGTTATTCTTTGCTGCATTTAGCTGCGCCATTTTAACTGCGCCAAACGATAAATCCACGCCATAACCTATAGATTCGCCGAACTCTGATAACAGAGAAATAAGAATACAGCCCGAGCCAGTGCCTAAATCTAAAATCCGCAAGGGCTTATCTTTAGGGAAGTGCTTTAACGCTAGCTCGATAATTAATTCCGTATCAGGGCGCGGATCGAGAGTATCTTCGGATATCTGAAATTCCAGCCCCCAGAACTCACGCTGCCCATATATACGTGATAATGGTTTCCCTGCTATGCGCTGCTCTACATCACTCAATATATTAGAATATTGCGCATCACTAATAATAGCGTCAGGATTGATAATAATATCCGATAATTCGTAAGACGTGCGCTCTTCTATAATAAGACGAGCCTCGAAATCATCTTTCAAGGTTTGGGAAATTTCTTTATATATTTTATTAAGCATCCCCTCCCCCTAATTCGTAGCATCCCCGTGAAAACGGGGATCATGGATCTCCATTTTCATGGAGATGCTATCTTCTTGTGGTTTTAAGACATGCCTAATCACTTAAGCATCTAACTTTGCCAGCGCGTCCGCTTGATCTTCGGAGATAAGCGCGTCGATCACTTCATCCAAAGCCTCACCGCGCACAACATCATCGAGTTTATAAAGCGTTAGGTTAATGCGGTGATCGGTTAAACGGCCTTGCGGAAAGTTATAGGTACGGATTCGCTCTGACCTATCGCCCGAACCTACTTGAGATTTGCGGTCTTCCGCGCGTTCATCGGCTAGCTGTTGACGTTGCAAATCATAAAGGCGCGTACGCAAAACCTTCATCGCTTTTTCTCTGTTCTTATGTTGAGAGCGCGCCTCTTGCATTTCCACTGTAACGCCCGTTGGCAAATGGACTATGCGCACAGCGCTGTCTGTTGTGTTGACATGCTGCCCGCCCGCGCCTTGCGAGCGATAAGTATCAATGCGCAAATCACGCGCTACATCAATTTGTACGTCCACTTCCTCGGCTTCGGGCAATACAGCCACCGTTGCCGCCGAAGTATGCACGCGCCCTTGTGTCTCTGTTTTTGGAACTCGTTGAACGCGGTGAACGCCAGATTCAAACTTCATTTTGGAAAACACATTTTTGCCCGTAATTTCAGCAACAATATCTTTGTAGCCGCCAACATCATTACTTGATGCCTCGACCACATCGAATTTCCATCCCATTTTAGAAGCATATCCGCGATACATACCAAGCAAATCTGCGCAAAATAAACCAGCCTCATCACCGCCAGTTCCCGCGCGTATCTCTAATATAGCGTTTTTGGTGTCTGCTTCATCTTTAGGAATAAGCACAAGGCGTATTTGCTTTTCAAGCGCAGGGATACGGGCGTTAAGTGCGCGGATTTCTTCCTCGGCGATGTCTTTCATCTCGGGATCATCCAGCATTTCCGCCAAATCTTCTTTCTCATGCAAAGCATTTTCCAGCTCGCCCCAAACCTCAACCACGGGGGTAAGCTCGGCATATTCCATGGAAAGCTTGGTAAACTCTTCACCGCTCAAGCCCCCCGCAGACATAAGAGAGGCAAGCTCCTCATGACGGGTTTTGATTGATAGTAATTTTTCTTTCATCGACATGATTTGTATCTCGTTTATAAACAAAACAGTGTCATCCTGAGCCCTAAAGGATAAACGCCGCCGAGGGATACTAAGATCTCTCCACTACGTGTTCGAGATGACAATATGCTATGATTAATTTAAATCACTATAAAACGCAAGGAGATAGAATTATTGTACTTCTTCCTTAAACTCCAATGTTTTAAGATAAGCGGTGTTAAGCGGGATATCGCGGCGCACATCGCCATCTTTACCTAACGGCTTTAATGCTTGTCCGCCAATGATAATTTCAACATTCGCAGCATTACCAAGCGACATGCTCAATCCTGGGCTATCGGGGACAAAATACCGCTCGCCCTTTTCAAGGATGTTAGAGACAAGAATCTCACCCTTGGCATTTTTAATCTCAACCCAGCTATTGTCAATTATATTAAGCATAATTCCTGTACTTGATTGGACATCACCGCCCATATCTTCTACCCCTGATTTTTTTTCCATGGGAACAGCCAGAGAAGCACTATCTTCAATAATTAACGGAGTGGCTAATATTTCTCTATTAACATGCGCCTTAATCTCGTTTGGTACGGCTTCTATATATAATGTCTGTGGATCACTAATATTATCAATTTTGCTTAGAACAGCAAAAAACACTAGCGTGGCACAAATTGATGCTGTGATAATCCAATTAGAGGGGGTTTTTGCTTCTGAAGCTGGAACAGGAAACGACAATATCTCTTTTGATTTACCATCCATATATTGCGCCTTGAATAGCCGCACCGCCGTTGCGCCATCAAGCCCAAGATATTCAGCATAGCTACGAACAAAGCCAAGCGCATAAACCTTACCAGGCAATTCGCTCATATCGCCTTGTTCAATAGCATTAATTTGACACGCGCGAATGCAAAGCGCCAGCTCAACATCTTCCAATGTTTGCCCATAGCAAAGCCGAATTTGGCGAAGGGCTTCGCCTACCTCCATGTTTGCCATGGCTTCCAGTTCTTCAATTGGCAGTTGATTTGTCATGATACGCGCAGCTTACGCTATTTTATCCGTATCATCCAGCCCATAAGCAGCATGGAGTGAGCGAACAGCAAGCTCTGTATAATCCTCTTCTATTAAGATGCTTATTTTAATTTCAGAAGTAGATATAACTTGAATATTGATATTCTTCTCAGCCAATGTTCTAAACATTGTATTAGCCACGCCAGCATGGCTTTTCATACCAATACCAACAACTGAGACCTTAGATACATTATCATTTACGGTAATTTTATCATATGTAAGATCGACATCTTTTTCCAAGGTTTTTACCGCCAAAGCACTTTCCGCGCGAGGCACTGTGAATGTCATATCGGTTAAGCCATCAGCCGAGATATTTTGAATAATCATATCAACATTAACCGCCGCTTTTGCCAAAGGCTCAAACAACCGCGCAGCAATGCCAGGAACATCACGAACACCTAAAACCGTTATTTTACTTTCATCACTGCTATGCGCAATGCCACTTACTAATTCTGCTTCCACAATAGATCCTTCCGTTGTTACCAATGTTCCTTTTCTATCGCTGCCAATTTCATCATCAAAACTAGACAGAACCTGAATAGGCACTCCATTTTTTGCGCCCATCTCAACCGAGCGCGTTTGCAATACTTTACTTCCCAAAGAAGCCAGCTCCAGCATTTCCTCATAAGCGATTTTATTAATTTTACGCGCCGCAGGAACTATGCGCGGGTCAGCAGTATAAACACCTGATACATCCGTATAAATATCGCAGCGATCCGCTCCAAGTGCCGCTGCCATTGCCACAGCAGAAGTATCAGAGCCACCGCGCCCCAGAGTAGCAACCCTGCCTAATCCTGTCACGCCTTGAAAGCCTGGAATAACTGCGACCTCGCCGTCATCAAGACGTTTTTGAAGCTCATTAGTGTCAATATTTTCAATTCGTGCTTTACCATGCACATTATCGGTTACAATGGGAATTTGCCAACCGAGCCATGAGCGAGCAACCACGCCGTGTTTTTGCAACGCCATGGCCATTAAGCCTGCGGTTACCTGTTCCCCGCTTGAAACAACCGTGTCATACTCACGTAAATCATGCATAGGGCTTATCTGTGCGCAATATTCTACAAGCTTATTTGTAACGCCCGACATCGCAGAAACAACAACAACAACTTTATTCCCTGCTTCTACTTCACGCACAACCTTAGATGCTGCATTTTCAATGCGCTGAATATCAGCAACCGACGTGCCACCAAATTTTGCTATTATTAAAGCCATTTAAAACGTTTCTACACTCTTGTTTTTGTAATAATCATTAGACATACTAACCTTAGCACAAAAAATCAAAGGGATTCATCATGCAAAGCACTATTGATAGCAATGAAATTCATCATTTTGCAAAAAATTCTGATGATTGGTGGAATGAAAATGGCCCTTTTAAGCCGCTACATCGCTTAAATCCCGTTCGCATGGAATATATTAAAAATCAAATAGAGACGCATTATAATAATGATTTCAGCAAGCTTGAAATATTAGATATTGGTTGCGGCGGTGGCCTTGTTAGTGAAGCTCTTGCGGAAATGGGCGCAAAAGTTACAGGCATTGACGCGGATGCAAATGCTATCGAGATTGCAAAGAGCCATGCTAAAATATCAGGGCTGGATATAAATTATATTTGCGGGGATGCCAAAAGCCTAGACAAACAATATGACGTAGTAATTGCTCTGGAAATTATAGAGCATGTTTCAGATATAAACATATTCATGTCTGCATGTAAAAGCTGCATGAACAAAGACGGGCTGTTAATCATGTCAACGCTTAACCGCACCGCTAAATCATATGCTCTTGGAATTATTGCGGCTGAATATATTATGCGTTGGGCTGCGCGTGGTACTCACACATGGAATAAATTCGTTAAACCATCAGAGTTAGCCCGTCACGCTGCTCAATATGGCATAGCTCCATATGATATTACGGGGCTAATATTCAACCCGTTAAAAAATGAATTTCAGCTATCAAAGAATGATTTATCTGTGAATTATTTGATATCATTGAAATAGAACCGCTTACAAAAACATAGTGGTTTTATAGTCATACAAATTTATTTTCCTACTAGGCATGAGAAGCACGAGCGTATTTTATCATACGGTAGTGACGAAATAACGAAGTAGGTAATAAAATTTGAAAGACTATTTATGTCCTTGCGACGATGATTTGATAAACATCGTTCAAATTCGCAAAAGCCATAATTCCGATTAGAAACACAAAACCAGCCTTAAAAGCGTAATCTTGCACAACTTCGGGAACAGGTTTACCTAGTATTCCTTCAAAGAAGTTAAACAACAAATGCCCGCCATCAAGCATCGGGATAGGCAACAAGTTAATAAATCCTAGATTTATAGATAAAAGAGCCATAAGCAAGATAAGCGGCACTATGCCTTGCTGTGCCATATCACCAGCAATCGCGCCAATGCGAATAAGTCCGCCAAGCTCGGTTGCACTGCGCGTTCCTACAACCATCTGCCCTAGAGCTTCTAAAGAGCTGCGCGTCATAACATATGCTTCTCTTGTTGCGCTTTGCATCGCTGTAATAATTGTGTGCGGTGAATATGATTTTATAGGGATATTTGATAGATATAGGGCTTCTTGCTTAATATTTTCTGCACTACCTAACTTTTTATTCTTATCAGCCATAGGATTAATAGTAAGTACCCGCAGTTCATCACCAAGATCAAGAGATATCTGGAATGTGCTTCCCATGCGGCTTTGCAGCTCAGCAAGCACAAGATTTGCATCACTATAATCAACGCCGTCAATTTGCTTAACCTCATTAACCAAAATGCCCTGCTCAGAACTTATAAGACCAAGCACACCAATAGAGCTTTTAAATCCAAAGCGATCTTCCATATGCAACCGTTCAGGTTTGGCGTAAATATCCATAAATTCACCATTACGCTTAATAACAAAATGGCTTTCTTTATCTAAAGCAACCATCATTTCACGGCGAATATCACCGAATGAAGTGATAGCTTTACCATCAATAGAAATAATATAATCATGGACTTTAAAGCCATATTTATCCGCACTACTGCCACCAATGACAGCCGCAGCAGTTGGCGGAGATACGGGCTGCCCGTGGATAGTATAAAGCCCCGTAAGCAAAATAATTGCAAAAATATAATTAATAGCAGGGCCTGCAAAAACCACGGCTGCGCGCTGCCACAGCGGTTTTGTGAAGAAAGCAACATCGCGCTCGGCCTTTGTCATTTCACGAGCTTTACCGTCCTCACCTTCCACGCAATCAGTGTGACCTGCGCTTGCGGGATCAGTATCACCGAAAAGCTGCACATAACCGCCAAGCGGTATCATAGAAATTTTCCAGTGCGTGCCGCCTTTATCCGTGCGCCCCCACAGCTCCTTACCAAAGCCAATAGAGAAAGTTTCAACACGTACATTGCACATACGTGCAATAATGTAATGTCCCCACTCATGCACAAAAACAAGTATGCTCAAGACAAGAATAAACGCGCCACCATAAATCCAGATATTTTGTCCCAGCATTTGAATAAGGTCTGAAATATTCATATTTTATCTTACTTTCTCATTATCAATAACAGCGCATCGCACAATGTTATCTAGTTTTTCAATTTCTTCAATAGTTTTTAGCTCAAATTCAGGAATAGTTGGTAATAATTCATCTACTGCATAGGCAACAATTCTCATAATATCGCAAAAACCTATTTTCTCACGCAAGAATAAATCAACGGCCACCTCATTGGCTGCGTTAAAAGCAATACATGCTCTCTTCCCTAGCTCTAAACATTTATAAGCATAGCTTAGCGCGGGGAATTTATCAAAATCTGGCTGGCTAAAGCTCAACTCGCAAAGTGATTTGGTGTCAAGCTTGTCCCCGCCGCTATCCATTCTGTGGGGATAGCTAAGCGCATATGCAATAGGCGTGCGCATATCGCTCGCCCCCATTTGTGATAAGATAGAGCCATCAACGTAAGACACCATCGAGTGAATGACTGATTGCGGATGAATAAGAACATCTATTTTATCTGCTGGCATATCAAATAGATGATGTGCCTCGATAATTTCAAGTGCTTTATTCATCATTGATGCGCTGTCGACTGATATCTTTTTACCCATAATCCAATTCGGATGCGCTATAGCTTGGCTAGGCGTTGCCCCCGCAATATCGTCTGCGCTCCAATTAAGGAAAGGCCCGCCAGACGCTGTCAATATAATCTTATCAATTGCCGTCTTATTTTGATCTTCAAGCACTTGAAAAATGGCATTATGCTCACTATCTACGGGGAGGATTTTAGCGTTATTCTTACGCGCTAGCTCCATGATGTAACCGCCAGCCGCGACCAATGGCTCTTTATTAGCTATTGCAACATTAGTTCCAGATTCCAACGCTCTTATAATCGGGCGAAGTCCAGCAAAGCCTATAATTGCCGCCATAACAAGATCAACATCTTGCGCAGCGATATCCTCAATTGCGGCCATGCCCGATGCTACTTTAATATCATGTGAGCTAAGCAATTGCTTAAGCTCGCTCTCTAGGCTTTCATCCGCAATCACAGCTATGCTAGCATTTAGCTTAATCGCGCTATCAGCCAAAAGCTTGATGTTGGTATTTGCAGTGACACCATGGACTTCGAACATATCAGGCGAGGAAATAATGACATTCATAGTGCTTTGCCCGATAGAGCCCGTAGCGCCAAGTATGGTGATTTTCTTTTTACAAGGCATAGAACAACAACGCAATCAAAGCCAAATAGACAGGCGCACCAAGCAGCATCGAATCAATACGATCAAGCAATCCGCCATGACCAGGGATAAGTGCGCCCGTATCTTTAACATCTGCCTTACGCTTAACAAAAGAAATAAGCAAATCTCCTGCCTGACCAACCGCGCCTATAATCACGCCAAGCAATGCGATAATAGGGAATAAAACATACCACTGGCTATCATTAAATTCAGGGTGGAAGCCAAATATTAAAACCCATAAAACCCCAAATAATGCAGGGGAAATTAACGCCCCGCCAAAACCTGACCATGTTTTATTAGGACTGATTTGGGGGATAAGCTTAGGCCCACCAAAGTATTTACCAACGAAATACGCGCCAATATCACTAAGCCATATCATCCCGATAAACAGCAACAAAACATTCACGGAATATACTTGACGCAAAACATAAAAACTTAAATATGATGCCCCCATATAAACCACACCAAGCAGCATAACAATGACGAAATACTTAATCTTTTTTGATAGGAAGAACCATTCATATAAGGATATAATAAATGCCACGCCTAACAAGGTTAGCAACGTTATTCCCCCTACTTTCATTATAAAAACGAAACATGGAGCAAGTATTAACCCAGAGATAATTCTTTTTAACAATGATGATGACATTATTTATATTATCCTTTTGATTTCTTAAGAGCGCCAAAGCGTCGGTCACGCGCGGCATATTCATTAAGAGCATTATTAAATTCTTTTTCGCCAAAATCTGGCCATAAAACATCTGTAAAAATCATCTCGCTATAAGCGCATTGCCAAAGAAGAAAATTACTTATGCGCTGCTCTCCACTTGTTCTGATAAGAAGATCAGGGTCGGGGATTCCTGCACTTAGCAGCGAATCATTAATGATCGCCTCGGCATCATCTTTGCTTGGAACGCTGCCGCTTTCGATAGCTTGCGCAGCTAATTCCTGCGCGGCTTGAACAATATCATTACGCCCGCCATAATTAAGCGCGATAATAACATGGATAGCATCATTATCTTTGGTCAAAGTTTCTGCATTTTCAATTAACGCAACAATATCATCATCAAAGGCTGTGCGATCACCAATCACCGATAGCCTTGCATTATTCTTATGAAACTCTGCCGTTTGAGATTTTAAATAGCTGCGCAAAAGCTTCATCAGCTCGCCAATTTCACTCTTTGGTCTATTCCAGTTTTCTGAGGAAAAACCAAACAGCGTTAGGTACTCAACCCCTGCTTTTGCCGCACTATTAACAATAACCCGCGCACTTTCCGCACCTTTTTTATGCCCAAGCTTACGCGGCAGGCCACGGGCATGCGCCCATCTGCCATTACCATCCATTATAACGGCTACATGTTTAGGGATATTATGTTTAGGTGAGTTTGTCATAGAATTTTTTCTACCCACTAAACCGTCATGATGTCTTTTTCTTTATCAACAAGAGAGCTGTCAACCAACTTAACAACCTCATCGGTCATCTTTTGAATTTCATCGGAAAGACGCTTTAGATCATCTTCGGAAATATCACCATCTTTTTCCATCTTTTTAACGCTGTCCATACCATCACGGCGAACATTACGCACGGCAATGCGTGTGCTTTCAGCAATTTTACCAGCGATTTTGGTAAGCTCGGTGCGACGTTCTTCATTAAGGTCGGGAATAGGAATGCGGATATTATTTCCATCAGGCATAGGATTAAGGCCAAGCCCCGCATCACGAATAGCTTTCTCAACAGTTCTTACCGCGCCCGCGTCCCATACTTGAACGCTAAGCATACGCGATTCAGGCACACTAACCGTAGCCACCTGACTAAGCGGCATTTTACTGCCATACATATCAACAACAACAGTATCCAGCAAATTAGCCGATGCACGTCCAGTACGCAGGCCTGAAAACTCCTTATGCAATACATCAATCGCACCATCCATACGGCGTTTTAAATCTTGTTTATCATATGACATATTCGTTCCCTCATCATTATTTTATGTATTAGTTACAACCGTATATTTGCCCTTTGATTGAGCGACTTTTGCAAAGTTACCATTTTCAAGAACAGAAAACACTACAATAGGTATATTATTTTCCCGCGCCAAGGAAATAGCCGTAGCGTCCATAACTTTTAAATCTTTTGTAAGCACATCAATATATGAAATACGATCATAATGCTGCGCCGTAGGGTCTTTTTTAGGATCAGCCGTATACACGCCGTCAACCTTTGTTCCCTTCATTATCACATCACAATTCATCTCAGACGCACGAAGTGCGGCGGCTGTATCGGTTGTAAAATAAGGATTACCAGTACCCGCAGCAAATATAACAACGCGCCCTTTAGCCATATGGCGAATCGCCTTGCGACGAATATATGGCTCACATATAGAATCCATACGTATAGCTGATTGAACGCGGGTCTTGATAGCCATATTTTCCAGCGCATTTTGAAGGGCTAGCGCATTTATAACAATGCCGAGCATCCCCATATAATCCGCCGTCGTGCGATCCATACCATCAGCCGCGCCAGAAACGCCGCGAAAGATGTTACCCGCGCCAACAACGACACAAACTTCAATGCCAAGGTCTACGACTTCTTTAATGTCGCTAGCAACGCGCTTTACCGTGTCAGAATCCAGCCCGAAATCTTTATTTCCCATAAGAACTTCGCCAGACATTTTAAGCATAACGCGCTTATAAGGCTTAGATGCAAGATTTTCGGCTTCATTATTCGTGGCAGTCATCACAATTGTTCCATCTTTATATGGGGTAAGCTGTATATTATAGATGTTTTCTAACATCAAATACAATAATTGTAACCTAAATTTTTTATTGATTTACATTCAAATGAACAACCACGCCGCAAGCGGCGGGGAATGATTAGGCTTTGTGAATCCGTTAAATGAAGTTAGTGGGATAGGTTCTAACGTAATTATCTATGCAAATTCATTTGCGCAAAACCGTTAGCCATTCTTTTTGTGCATCACTTAAGCGTTCATCTGCGGTCATGACTGCGCCCTTCAATGCAGAGCGAATATTTTCTGGAGTATCAGAAATTCCATTTTCAAGCAGCTTGAGCACTATTTTTTTAATTTTGCCGATATTCTCGTAATAAACAGCAAATACGGCCTCGACGTTAACATGTTCGTCAGGGTCTTCGCGCCAGCAATCATAATCAGTAGCGATAGCGAGGGTGACATAGCCCATTTGTGCCTCACGCGCTAGGAAAGCTTCGGGGACGTTTGTCATTCCTACAATATCGGCTTTTACGGCATTTTTAAGAAAATTACTCTCGGCCTTTGTGCCAAGGCGCGACCCCTCTACGCAGGCATATATTTTGTCTGAATGAAGCTTTATTCCAAGTTCATTCGCTGCTTTTAGCACATCTTTTGCCAAAGCAGGGCAGGTAGGCGCAGCGGTAGATATATGCGCAGTTACGCCGCCGCCAAAAAATGAGGCTTCGCGCTTAGCTCGCGTGTGGTCGAAATATTGTGATGCCAGCACCATATCACCTGGCGCGATTTCTTCTTGCAGCGAGCCTGAGGCGGAAATGCTTAAAACCGTGGAAGCGCCCAGCTTTTTAAGAGCATAAATATTAGCGCGGTAATTTACTTCGGAAGGCAAGAACTCATGATTTCGCCCGTGCCTTGGTAGAAATAGCACAGATGAGCCAAATGCCTTGCCCTCGATAATAGGCGCGGAAGGTTTGCCGAATGGGGTGCTTATATTATGTTCGGTAATTACCTCTAATTCATCAAGAGCGTACAGGCCTGAGCCACCAATAATAGAGAGCATTTATGTGTTCCTTTTTGTTTTTAAATTAAAAACTCGTTTTATATCCTCGTTAATCATATAAAGTGAGGGTATAAGTATCAAGGTTAGGAATGTAGCAAATACAATGCCATATCCTAAAGACACCGCCATTGGAATAAGAAAACGCGCTTGACGAGAGGTTTCAAACATCATCGGTGCTAGCCCCAAAAATGTGGTTAATGTTGTTAATATAATAGGGCGGAAGCGTTGGGCGGCTGCGGTTGTTATAGCGGTGAAATTATCCATTCCTTCTTTGCGCTTTTTATTCGACATATCAATCAGGATCAGGCTGTCATTTACCACAACGCCAGCCAGTGCAATGATGCCGAACATGCTTACTATACTCATCGGAAAGCCCATGATGAAATGCCCTATAACCGCGCCTACCATGCTAAACGGTATTGCGATCATAATCATTAATGGCTGGGTATAGCTGGAAAACAGTACCGCGAGTATGGCATACATTACAAATAATATCATAAACATGCCACTAAATAAGCTTTGCAAGCTGTCACGCATTTCCGCTTGAGCCCCTTCAAATGAATAAGTAAGATCAGGGTATAGCGTTTGTAATTCAGGCAGAGTGTCATTGGTTATAGCACTTATAATTATGTTGGCTTCCGAAGGTGGAGTTACGTCGGTTTCCACAGTGACAACGCGCTGTCCGTCTCTGCGGTTAATAGTGGTATATGCGCGGCCATCTTGCCTTTTCACCACATCACTTAGCATAACATCCGCGCCACTTGGCGTTTTTATCATCATGTTTTTTACGAAATATAATGAGTTGCGCTCATCTTCGGGAGACATAACCAGCACGCGAATCTCATTCTTTCCGCGTTGTTGTTTGAGTGCTTGCGTGCCGTAGAACGCCCCGCGCACTTGCTGTCCTATATCTGCGGGAGTAAGGCCAAGTGTGTAGCCAAGGTCAGTTACGCTAAAGTCAAATTGTGACTTGCCCTGCGCCGAGCCATCATTGATATCTTGCGTATTGGGAAACTCTGCCAATGATTCGGCTAGCGACGTTGCCGCAGCTTCTAATATTTCAGGATTATTATGGCTAAGCTCTACGGTAAGTGCTGCTCCCCCGCCAGGACCGCCATGATCTGATGCGAATTTTATGGATTTAATGCCAGTGATTTGCTTAGTATTTTTACGCCACAAATCCGAGAATTCTTTTGTGCTTATCGGGCGAATATTAATATCGGTAAGAAAAACCCGCATTTTTATTATGTTTTCATTTATTTCAGAGTGAATACCAAATGATAGTGTTTGCCCGCCATTATCATCTATAATTTTTTGTGCCATGTTATTAAGCATCGTCTCAACAGCTTTAACTTCATGCTTTGGCGCACCGACTTTAAGAGCTACCTCCGCATAGGCAAAATCTGATTCTACGCGCGGAAATATTTGAATACCTAAATGCCCGCCAGCGACATACCCCCCCATGATTATAAGCACACAAAGAAAAGCCGATAGCGAGATATAGCGCATTGATACTGATTTATGCAAAAACGGTAGATATTTATTTTGAACAAAGCTATCAAATTTTTTATTAAAGCTTTTTTGAATTTTTATAATACTAAGTAGCGGGCGGTTCTTGATGTTTTTGGACTGTTTGAATTTCAAATGCGCAGGCAAAATAAATAGCGATTCTATTAATGATATTATAAATGTAGAGATCACGATCATTGGAACTATGGAGAATATCTTCCCCATAAGCCCTGGCATGAACAGCATAGGCAAGAAGGCCACGATATTTGTTATTACACTGACCATTACAGGAATTGCCATCTCTCTTGCGCCCTCAACGGAGGCGGTCAGCGGCTTAATTCCGAGCGTTCTTTTGTGGTAGATGTTTTCACCAACAATTATGGCATCATCAACAACTATGCCAAGCGCGATAATGAATGCAAACATTGACACCATATTTATAGAGAAATGATCCGTAGCGGGAAGCAGTAGAAACGCGCCCATATATGAAATAGGAATGCCCATAGCCACCCAGAATGCTAGGCGTATATCTAAGAACAGGGCAAGGAACATTACGACTAGAATAAGTCCTAAAAGCCCGTTTTTGACCAAAAGCTCGGCGCGTTGTTGAAATAATATGGATTCATCTTTAGCTACAATGATTTTCAAATCACCAGGTAGGCCACTATTTATTTCAGATAATATATCTTTTGTAGCATTAGAAATTCCCGTAGGAGTTTGATCGCTTGCGCTTCTTATAATCATTGTTATGGCGGGCTTATTATTAAACCATGCATATTTATTAGAGCTATCAAATCCGTCAGTTATTGTTGCAATATCATCAAGATATATAGTCGCGCCATTATGGTTTTTTATAATCGGTATATCGTTGAACTCAGCGGCGTAGTTTCTGCGCTCGTCCATTCGGACAAGGATTTCACCTGTGGAGGTTTTGATTGAGCCACCGCCAATCTCTATTGCTGTTCTTGATACTATAGTTGAAATATCAGGGATGCTAAGGCCATAGCGTCGTAAATTTTCTTGTGATACTTCGATATGTATTTCATGAGATCTAACGCCCTGAAGGTCAACAACGCCGATATCGGGACTGCGCTCTAGCCTTGCTTGAATATTATCCGCCGTATCACGTAGAACATTATCACTGACACTGCCGTAAAGGATAATTTCCATAACTTGTTGCTTATCACTAATAACGGCCACGCTTAAATCTTCAGCATTAATTGGAAAGGTGCTTATTTGATCAATAGCGGTTTTGATATCTTGGGAGATACGCATTATTTCATTGTCATTATGCAATATTACAAAAACTTGCCCGTAATTTTCAGATGCAGAGGATTGTATCTTCTTTACGTTATCTATGCCCTTAACGGCTTTTTCTATAGAGAGGATAATACTTTGCTCAACTTCTTCGGGGCTAGCGCCTGGATAAGCCATTTTTATCATGACAGCATCAAAGTCAAATTCGGGAAAGACCTCTTTCTTGCTGTTATTCAGGACAAGAAGGCCGCCAACCAGCATAACTATCATCGCCAGATTTGCGGCAACAGGATGCGAGGCCATCCATGCGATAGGGCCTGCTTTTATGTTCTTAAGCTCTTCTTGATCAGTCTCACTCATTATTTTGCACTTTGACAGCCATGCTGTGAACTGGCGTTATAATATTGGATGTTATTATTTTATCTTTTGCGTTCAGTCCTTTTGTAACATAGGCAAAGCGGCGGTCTTGGTAAGCAATTAAAATACGTTGAATGATAAGCTTTCCGTTTCTTTCTAGCCATATCATATTATCACCGCGAAGATAATTTACAGGGATGCGCGCAGTATTTTTTAAATTGCGCCCTACTAGAGTAGCATAAACATAATCACCAAGGATAAGCGGGGCATCACCTGATAGTGGGTTTTTAACAGATATAAGCATGCTTGCCATACGGTTGATTTTATTGAGTGATCCCGTAGGCTTTAATAAGATTCCCTCATATGTTCCTAAATTATTATTAAGCGATATGGTGGCTTTATCATTAGTTTTAAGCCACACCATATCTTGAGTAGGAATTTCAATTTCTACCCAATATTCATCATTATTAACTAATGTCGCAATGGTGTCTTGCGTGGTAATGATATTGCCTAAATCGGTGTTTCGCTGGGTTATTATGCCATTAAACGGAGCTTTGATTTTGGTGCGCTCTAAATTAAGTTTGGCTAAATCAAGCTGCGCTTTTGCGGAGTTAAGATTTGCTCTGGCTTGCTCCAATTGTGGTTTGCGCAGTGCTAGATCATTGCTTTTTAGCTTTCTGCCAGTGCTTTGCTCAATAATTTGTAGCTCGTTTCGTGCGATTTTTTGCTGACCAAGCTCTAGCTCTAATGCTGCGTTAGCTTGACGCATGGCAGCTTTTTTAATATTTACTTCAAGCTTATAATTAGATGGATCGATATGCAGAATTTCTGCGCCTGCTTTGAAAAATCCCCCTGGAATAAATTCGTCATCAACATGAATAATTTCACCATGTATTTGTGCCTTTAAATTAGCCGAGCGCGTAGGAATGACTTGCCCCATAACTTCGATTTTAACAGGATATGTACCTAATGTTACTGACATGGTTTTAACGTTAATCACAGTTTTTGAAAATTCGGTTTTTTTATCTTTATGCGCTGGATTTTTTACCAGATAATACGCGCCAAAACTTGCACCGCCCAATATAGCCATCACAATAAATATTTTGATTATGGTTGATTTATTCATATTATTTAGCCCAATCCTTACCGCCTAATGCGCGGTATAACTCAATACGCAAATGCGCTTGCTTTAGTTCTTCCCTTGTAATGTCTTGCTCTAAAAACTGAGTGTTATTTAGGCTGTTTAAGACATTGATATAATCACTTTTCCCATTGTTATAGCTCATTTGTGCTTGTTCTAAAGTTTTTTTAGAGGCTGTAAATTGTTTTTGAAGGGCGGTTAGTTTTTGGTCTTGATAAAGATTGCTTATAAGTGAGTTCTCTACCTCTATTACGGCATTTAAAACTACAGCGCGATAAGCGTGGTATCTCTCATCAGATAAGGCTTGGCGTTTTACCTGCTCTGCTTTTCTACTGCCGCCATCGAATATTGGCGTGGCAATATTGGCCACCATATTGAGTATCCATGTGTTAAATAAGCTGTTAAGTGCAGCTCCGCTGGTGGTGTAGTTAGCAGATAAATTAAAGCTAGGCAGGCGGTTTGCCCATGCCTCTTTCACCGCCCAATCCGAGGATATAAGGCGTAGCCACGCGGCCATAATATCAGGACGATTAGCGAGCAAATCAGACGCAAGCCCCGTATTAGGAATGGCTAGAGCTTGCGGCAGTGGCTTTTCGCTAATTTTAAATTCATTATATGGAGTGCTTCCAATCAAAAGTGAAATATTGTTAGCGGCTATTTTTTGTTTCGATAAAATATCGGGCAGACCAGCCTCTGACTGGGCGAGACGTTCTTCTTGTTGTAATATATCAAGGGCAGAGGATAAGCCCATTTCAAAGCGTTGTTCTTGTAATTCCAAAACTGTGTGATTAACATTAATCTGTTTTTGTAAGAGCCTTTCTTGCTCAATCAATGATAAAATCTCAAGCCAGTTTTGGGCAATAGCGGCACTTAAGCTAATCTTGGCGGCGGCAATATCGGCGGCACTGGCCTCGGATAGAAGCTCAGCGGCATTTGCACCAGAAGTATTTTTATTCCAGAAATCAAGCTCATAGGCAGCCGCGCCCGCAAGTGTGAAATCAGACGGCAATATGCTATCTCCCCTATATTCTTCGCGCGATGCGCTAATCGTTAGATTGGGAAGCAGAGCGGCTCTGCGTTGTTTTGTAAGAGCCTGTGCTTGTTTTAGGCGTGCGCGTATTTGGTTGATATCGGGGTTGTGAATAAATGCCTGATCCATTATCGCATTCAGCTCAAAATCATTATAAAGCAGCCACCATTTGCTGCTGGCTTTTATCTCTGCATCAATTTGAGTTTTATATTCATGATTTAAATCAACAGGCTTTGAGATATCACGTACAGGAACGCTCATGCATCCTGATAAAGGAAAGATGAGTATAATCAGTGCCATATATGATTTTATTTTGATCATTATGTCTGTTCAATTTGTTTCATTTGTAAGTAATATATGTTGTAGCGTGTATCCAATTTAGTTTCTATAGAAACCTCTGCAAAAGCATAGTTTTCTATAGATTTTTTATTTTACGCACGCTGCGCTGCGGGTTACAGTAAAGCTGTAGCCATAGAATGCCCTGCAAAACTTGTTTTGCAGGGCATTCTACAGGAAAATAAAATTGTATAGATTTACGGCCTTGGCTTGTACTTATGCACAGCTGGTTTATCCTTATTCTATCCGATTCTAAAGAAAGAGAATAAATGCTACAGCGTTTTGTTATTATTGCTGCGTGCTTTGTGTTGATGGGGTGTGTCAGCACAGCCATTGATAATTCAAGTGATATTATGGTGGAGCAGCCTCAGCTTGATAGTAAAAGCTCGACCTTAGATGCGTGGTGGAATTTTTTTAATGATCCAGTGCTTGATAGCTTTGCCTCTGCGGCGGTGAAGTTAAGCCGAGGCAATCGAGATGATAATAATTTAATGATTTTGGATATTGTTCAAAAATATGTGCAATATCGATATATTCAAAACCAAGTGGTTATTATTGATGAGTATCTTAGTGATAAGAAAGACATTAATTTGATTAAAGAAAAAGTCGCACTTGAAAATAAAGGGGTGGAGCTTTCTTTTGAAATCGCGGCATTAACGAAATTATTGCCAGAATATGTTGCACAGCTATTAAGGGAAAAAGATCGTATTCCTTATTCTGATATAACCCCTATTTTAGCAAGCGATGCTTTTGTTCTTGCAAATGTTAGTGAAATTGCAAAAGCGCGGAGGTTATTTGTAAAAAATAGTGGCGGCGCTATTAGCTTTTCCGATACCAAAAGAATATTCCCTGATATGAGTGTTGGTCGCTTTTTGGGTGTTTCGAATGATGTGTATTTGAATAATAATTCAAAGTGGAGCGTTTCTATCGGTGCGGCGATAAAGAATCTTGATTTAGATGCGCTTGATGCTAATTATTCAAATAGCGTCATATATAAAGAATTCCTTGATGAAATATATGATGGAATAATCAATATAGAGCATAAAATTATTTCTTACGCAAATATGCAAGAGCAATATATTGTCCTCAAAAAAGCATCTAATAAATACAGCAAGGAATGTATGGGCGATGCTGATATATGCGAGGAAGCTTATAGCGCAAAGCTTGCCGCTCTTCGCGCGGAATATAAGAGTAGTCAAATCTTGATAGGTATTTATAGGACTTTAGTTACAGGCTATTATTTTGAAAACCATAGGTAAAATAACGGTATCCATATAAAGCTTAACGTTAGCGTCCCCTTCACTGTTTGGTAAGCTATCCATGCCCAAAACATGTTTTTTGCAGGCTTTTTAAAAAGCTTGCGGACATTAAATTTTCTTTTTTCTTCTTTTATATCGTTCATACATGTTACCTTCGGGGGCAATTAATCACATATATTAGAGATTAATGTCAAGCCAATATAAATTGAGGGAGATATTTTATGGTTAGTTTTAAATATTTAAATATATTACTTATATTAATTATGTTTATAGGAACGGTTGCGTGGCAAAATGCCGAAGCAGAGTTGTTTAATTCCAGAAATAAAAATGAACGCGAAGCTCAACCCTCATTGAGTAGCGATAAAGAAAAAATTCCCCCAGTTAAAAGTGAGGCGCTACCCAATGATGTTGCTGGTCATGTTGCTAATGTGACATCATATTGTGTAGGGAAGTGGGAAAGTGAAGCATGCCTTAAAGAGCTATCCTCTGTCAGTATGGATATGGCTGTTAATTTTGCGGAAAACCTTGATGCAAAAAAAGAACATGGCGCAATTGAGCTTATAAAACAACATTGCTCTGCTCCAACAGCGGCGTTAAAAATATCAGTTCCCGCATATGCAATGAAGAGTGCGATTACCGAATGTGTTAACAGCGTTGCAGATATTAATGAAGCAACATCAGTTAAGCCTGATTTGAACTTATATCAGCTTTTGGTCGGCTCTGTTTTATGTTTGGACAAAGACCCTGCCTGCGCAGATATTGAGAAACAGTTATCTTCGACTAAATAAGCTATATAAACCTTGCGCAAAAGCGGGGAAAGTAAAATCAAACAGTGTCATTTCGAACGATTGCATAGCAAGAGGAGAAATCTTACCAATCTGTAACATGTATAGAACCCTATGCAAAACTATAAAAACACACGAATAACTGGCATCCTCGTGAAAACGGGGATCTATCTAAGGTATTGATAACATTGGATCCCCATTTATATGGGGATGCTATGGTTTAGGTTATTTGGATTTTTTTAATGGGTTTTGCAGAGCATTCTATAAGATCTCTCAACTAGCGCGTTCGAGATGACAGTTTTTGTCATATTCTTAATTCAAATTACTTAATTTATACTGGCTGCTTTAATCTCTTCAAGCTCTAACCAGCGAAGCTCTGCGGTGTCCAGCTCTTCTTTGGCTTTGGGAAGGCGTTTGGATATGCGGGTAAACTCATCGGCATCTTTAGTGTAGAGGTCAGGATCACTCATCAGCCCTTCGAGCTTAGTAATTTCTGCTTCAAGAAGTTTTATTGCTTTAGAGAGCTTTTCTAATTCATGTTTAAGCTTGAACGTAAATTGAGGCAGCTCTTTTTTAACTTGGGGCTTTTCCGATTTTGATTTCTTTTTCTTGCTTTCAGGAGTATCGGATTTCTGCGATTTTTTAAATGCCATGTAATCTGAATAGCCGCCAACAATGCCCTCAACTTTTGCATCACCTTCGAATGCCAGAGTTTTGGTG
>JAMONE010000224.1 GCA_027066695.1 Micavibrio sp.
TTTCTTTTTGCTAACACGACCTTTTTCTATAAGGTGTTTTTCTCTCATAATTCCAATGCAATTATTAATCGTATTGGTGAACTCATTATTAAACTTTTTATCCGTAATCCCTTCCAGCTCATCTATAAGCCACTGAAGCTTTTCTGTAGATAATTCATATGGCTTTCTTAAGTCACGCATATACATGATTCATTTCCCCTCTGCAAATGCCAGCATAGCATTAGTTGCTTTTTCCATGGAAGCTTTAACAGGGTCATTATGCAGCCTTGCATATATTTGTGTGGATTGCTGGGATTTATGACCAAGGGACTTGCCTATAATCTGTAGGCTAGCCCCTGACATAGCTTGATAGCTTCCGAATGTGCGCCGTATATCGTGTAAGCGGATATCCATTAATCCAGTGGGAAGCTCTGTATCACGTTCTTTTGTTTCTTTTTGAACGGTATTGAATAACTTTAGCACTGTATAACCGTAATTATTGGCTTTTGTTAATTTGCTTTCTGTTTCTTCTATAAGCTTGGCGATAACTGGATTTTGCTTCCAAAGCTCTAGGGTTGCGCGTTGCCTTACTCTATTCCACGCTTTTTTAGGATCACTATAATAACCATCTTTACTTGTGTCACTTGGGAATACCCAAGGGTTACCGTGGGAGGCTTTTAACCTGCTGTCTAAAATCTCTTCTGCTTTTGTTGTAAGGGGCAGGGTGATAGGCTCACCGTTCTTTGTATCAGGGATACGCCACGTTTTGTTATGCCAGTCTATTTGCTCCCATCGCATTTGCAGGGTGTTTGTTTTGCGTGCGCCTGTGTAAAGTGCAATGTAGAAATAATCACGCGCAGTCTCATTTTCTTCTATCGAAAGAGCGTTCATGAATAAGGGAAGCTCGGCAGGGGTAATATAACGATCTCGGCTCTTTTCTTTGAACTTCTTTATGCCGTGTGCAGGGTTTTTACCATCCCACCCCCATTCAATAGCTTTATTAAATATCACCTGAATAAGGGCTAGAATCTTGTTTGCGGCATATTGGCCATTTTCTTTGCCGATTCTTTGGTGGAGAGAGAAGACTTTTTGTTTATCTATTGATGATATTTTTAATTTAAGCCAATGTTTTAAGTATCTCTGGACTTCCTCTCCGTCTCTTTTGTAGGTCTTCTTATGAATTTTAGCGTATTCGTTCATGTATTTATTGAATAATTTTTCAAAGGTGGTTTCTGATCTAAGTTTGTTTTTTTCAGCGTTGGGGTTAATGCCTTTGGCAATTTGTGCGCTAATTGTTTCCGCTTCTGCTCGGGCGTTTTCGATAGTCCAGTCTTCTAAATTTCCAATCGTATAACGAATCGGCTGGCTTTTTAGCTTACGATAAACTTTGAATGTTTTTTTGCCCTTACTTGTGACTTCTAAACGTAGGCTACTGACCCTTTTATCATGATAAGAAACTCTCTTGCCTTCTGGAGCATTTGGTAGCTCATTAAGGGTCTTTATTGTGAAGTTGATTTCATTGTTTTTCATTCTGGGGCTACCTAGGGGCTACCGTTTACATTAATTTTCCTTATATCTCATTAAAGGTAATTAATCCAGTGATGATTGTAATGCATTGAATTATATGATTTTATACAGCTTGGTTAAATATTGTTAAATTTGGTAAAACACCCATAAAAATAATTGGTAATGACGAGGTCGGGAGTTCAATTCTCCCCAGCAGCACCATTCTACCCATCACATGCCTTCATTGACATTCATTTATAACCGTGTAACCTAAGGCTATCAACGTTTTAGCGAAATTACTTTATATATATAATAATTTTGAAATGGGGCGATCGACGGGATTCGAACCCGCGACCACTCGGATCACAACCGAGGGCTCTACCAGCTGAGCTACGACCGCCACAAGAGATATATTGTCTATATTATTTTATAGTGAGCGGTCAAGTATAAACATTCTTGTCGAGAAAAAACCTACATGCTAGAGTTATTCTCACGATTACAAAGATTAAGGTCAAGCCAGTGAATAAATATAAATTATCATTCAAATCCTCTGCTGAACTATTAAAATATATAGAAGATCAGGAAGTCTCGTTTATAGACTTAAACTTCACCGATATTCGCGGGAAATGGCAGCATGTAACCCAACATAGCAGTAATTTCACAAAAGACACGATTGATAAAGGTCTGGTTTTTGATGGCTCGGCCGTTAATGGGTGGAGTGAAATTCACAAATCCGATATTATTTTAAAGCCTGATATAACAAGTGTTACATATAATCCGTTTGCCGCGCAAAAAACTATCAAGATCTTTTGTGATATTTTCGAGCCGTCTCAACGTAAAGCTTATAACCGTGATCCCCGCTCTATTGCAAAAGCAGCGCATAGCTATTTAAAAAAATCAGGCATTGGTGATGATGCTTATTTTGGTACAGAAACAGAATTCTTTGTTTTCGATGATGTTAAAATCGACACTCAAAGCAATCATGTATCCTATAAGCTCGATAGCGAAGAAGGCGCATATAATAAGGGGCGCGAATACCAAACTGGTAATATGGGGCATCGCCCGCAAATAAATAACGGCTATATGCCCGAAGCTCCGATAGATAGTCTATCAGACCTAAGAGCCGAGATGCTTAGCGTTATTGAAAGCATGGGAATCGAAGTTGAGGGACATTATCATGCTGGCGCAGCGGGGCAATGCTGTCTTGGGGTAAGGTTCTCATCATTATTACAAGCAGCCGATAATGTTCAGCTTTATAAATATGGCGTACAAAACGTAGCTCATAGCTATGGCAAAAGCGCAACTTTTATGCCAAAGCCAATTAACGGTGATAGCGGATCAGGCATGCATTTGAATCAATCGCTTTGGAAATCAGGAAAGCCTCTTTTTGCAGGGAAAAGCTACGCCGATCTTTCAGAAACTGCGCTTTACTATATCGGCGGAATATTGAAACATGCACGAAGCTTAAACGCATTTACCAACCCAACAACAAATAGTTACAAGCGTTTAGGCAAAGCCTTTGATGCTCCTGCATTTATTGCTTATTCCGAGCTAAACAGATCAGCGGCATGCCGCATTCCATTTGCAGCTACGCCCAAAGAACGCCGCATAGATGTTAGCTTTCCAGACCCAATGGCAAACCCTTATCTTGCCTTTTCAGCAATGCTTATGGCTGGCATTGATGGCGTGGAAAATAAAATACACCCTGGTGAAGCTATGGATAAAAACCTTAATGATATATCTGCTGAAGAATTAATTCAGCCGCCTAAATTATGCTCATCCCTTGGTGAGGCCTTGAACGCACTTAAAGATGATCACGATTATCTTTTAAGGGGCGATGTCTTTACGCTCGATTTACTCGAAACCTTTATACAGCTTAAAACCGAAGAAATAGATCGTTATGAATCCACTACCCACCCTGTTGAGGTTGATATGTATTATTCGGGGTAGAGTGTAGAATGCTCTGCGCTTTCCACCATATTAATCATGACGCGCACAGCGGATGTAGGAGGCGTAGTTTTTGCCGAGACTATTCGAAGAACCGTCATTAAAAATCATCCTACGAGCATTACTAGAAGTAGTCTCCACAGACGACCAATAATAAACTGTAGTAAAACCACCAATAACGGCACTGTTCGTATAGATTGTACCAAGCTCATTCTTAGCAGGCAAATACCAATCACTTTTCCCATGTAAAACAAGATCTGCGCAATGTTGCGCGGCTAAGTGGTCTTGCGTTCCCGCAGTCACCGAATTAGAATCAATGGTAATTAAACTTGCCGTATTTGCTTGCCCATCATCCAAATCAATAACACCAGTTGTGGTGTAGTCAGTTAACCCATCATTCCAATAATGATTTGAGCGCGCGCCATCACAGCTTGCCCCGCCCCAACTCATCCCAGAATCACAGCGCGTTACGTAGAATGGCGTACCTGATGTAAGCCCAGCATAAACCGTGCCATCGGCGCAGACACTGCCGATTACTCCGCAAACTGTTACCCCTGTGGCGGCGATCCAATCGTGAGTAATTGCGCCAGTAGTGAGGGTAACGCTAAAGCTAGTATCCGTGCTTGCACTTGTAGTCGTGCGGAGCTGGATGTAGTTCCCTTGAATATCGAGCGTATTATTCGCAGCCGTCCATGCTTGCAGCACGGTTGAGCAATCAGAATTACTGCATGTTCTGTAATTTGGCGAGCCACTGCCAGCGACCCCTACATTAACGGTGCAGCTTGCATCCATGCCTGTTACCGCTACAATTGCGGATTCTACAAGGGTTGATGTGCTTTGTGCAGTAAGGCTTGGGAAGGTCAGATAAGCAGGCGCGTTATCACACGCACTAGCCTGCATAGCCAGCCAAGATGTGCCGTTGCAAACTTCAACGGCTTTATCTGTGGAGTTATAACGCATTGACCCTTCGGTTGTGCCATTACAAGTGGCACTAGAATCACCAATCTTTATATCACCATTTACATCTAATGTTGCCTCGGGAGAGCTGGTCGCTATCCCTTTTCTTATAGGGCCAGACTTCGCGCTTTGAAGAATTTGCAACACAGCTCCATCGCATATCAATGACGGCTGCCCTGGAGCTTCAACCGTATATATTTTATCGGTAACTGAACAAGCGTCCCCCTGCGCAGCAAATACAGATAATGTTGATATATTTAAAAAGACCGCAGATAAGCTTAATATTGTTATTAACTTAAAGCAAAATGCTTGGCAGCTCCTCCCCCCTGCAATTATGGCAAACTGCCTTTGTGAGTGTGTTTATATTCATAAGATCCAGCTCCTAAAGCTCCATATTTATACAAGATGACATAGTTTTAATAATCGCGCTCCATAAATGCACCAGACATTGGAGTAAAGCTTTTTAATATCTCTTTATAGTTCTGCGAATTTTCTGCCCAAAGGGCAAATCTTTCATTACGAGATGGCGTTAATAACGTGAAGAAATAGTAGTAATTCCCCCCCACCATCACAGAAAACCAAAGCTCATATTCACTAAGATTGTTGGTGCTATCGACACTACGGTAAACTTCAGTTATTGCAAAATCTATATTCTCATTATAATCAATTTTATCAACCACCTCGATTTGCTCACCTATAAGCATACCGTCAGCTTCTATTTTTTGTTTGTATTTTTTTACTTCATCAATAAGCGTACTACTGTGTGATGCGGTAACTAAAGCTACCTCTAACTTACCTTCAGTAGATACCGATAGAGGCCGACCTTCTTGAGCTTCTATCTCACGAAGGTTTAGTAATGATACATCCATGCGATCAATTGTACGTAATTTTTTTGCAAATAATTTCCATGATGAGGGATATTTTAACTCTGCAATATCCAAAAAACGGTATTTGGACATTTTAACTGGCGTTCTGTTAACTTTATTAATTAATTTAAAAGAGCTTAAAACCTGTTCTTGCATAGGGGCTTCTACCCGAATAAGTTGCGCAGGAACAAAATATTTAACCATTACAACCTTATCACCATTTAACAACACCATAGTTCTTACATAGTAAGACGAATCTTGGTCCATAACAACCATAAGTGATTCAATTTTATTACCATCATGAGTTATAAATCCTTCCGTTGTCAGCCCGCCTTCAAGGATATACTTCAAATACCATTGCTCTGCTGTTAAGCTTCCCTCCAAATTAAGGGCTTCAATCTCAATACGGCTACGTCCATCAGGAGATGGTTTTCCATAGAAAACATTTAAACCCAAGAATAACTTTTGACTTAAAAGAAAGTTGCTGGAGCTTTTATCTTCACGCTCTGTCCAGCCTTTAGGAATACGTATGCTATACTCTAATACATCTTGGCCATAAGGTTTTTTCCTCACGGGTCTGGTTGCCTTGTTAAATTCTTGCCTGCTCATAAGCTTAAGCTCGGGCATTGGCTTTTTAAAGCGAGTAAATATGTCCCCTTTACCACTTTTCGCATATGCGTCAAAAGAAAAAGAAGTGCAAATAATTAATATTGCAGACATAAATACTAAGTTTATATTCAAAAAATTTCTTAATATCATTATCTTGCAATACCTTTTTAAGATTTATAACTATAGAAAAGTTAATGATACCATATTTATTAATTGATTCAAACAGTGCATAAGGTTAAGGAATGAATATAGCTCTGTTTATTTTAACCTAAAAAGGGATTACTATTTAAAAATGTCTAACTATGTAGCCGCAGATATTGAAG
>JAMONE010000225.1 GCA_027066695.1 Micavibrio sp.
TGGTAGCCGAGTAAACGTAATTATTCCGCCGCTTGCCGTTGATGGCGCGTGCATGACCATTCGTAAGTTTAAGAAAGATAGCCTAACACTTGAAAATTTGATGGAGTGGGGCTCTATGTCGCCTAGCTGCGCTAAGCTTATTATGGCGATTGGCCGTTGCCGTGTTAATGTTTTGGTGTCGGGCGGTACAGGCTCAGGTAAAACTACAATGCTTAACTGTTTAACGCGCTATATCGAGGCAGGAGAGCGCATAATTACATGTGAAGATGCTTGTGAGCTGCAATTGCAGCAACCGCACGTGGTGCGCTTAGAGACTCGCCCGCCTAATCTTGAGGGCGTGGGCGAGATTACTATGCGTGATTTGGTTAAGAACTGCCTACGTATGCGCCCCGAGCGTATTATCGTTGGTGAGGTTCGCGGCCCCGAGGCGTTCGATTTGCTGCAAGCGATGAATACAGGCCATGATGGCTCAATGGGAACAGTCCATGCGAATAATCCGCGTGAGGCCGTATCACGTATGGAAAACATGATCGCTATGGGTGGATTAAACCTGCCGACTATTGCGGTGCGAGAGCAAATAGCAGGCGCGGTGCAGGTGATTATTCAAGTCCAGCGTCTGCGTGATGGCTCACGTAAAACTACGCATGTGACCGAAATTACAGGCATGGAGGGCGAGGTTGTAACAATGCAAGATCTCTTTACCCTTGATATGCTGGGCGAAGATGAAAATGGTAAGCTAATTACCAAACAAAAATCATCAGGCCTGCGCCCGAAATTTTTTGATAATGCCCGTCAATACGGCGTTGCGGATATGGTAATGGATGCAATGGAGGAAGCCTATGGCTGAAAAACTATTATCAAAGTTTGATAAATGGCCTGCAAATAATATTTTTATGCGCTTCCGCTTCTCAAATACTAAAATGTATTTTGCGATGCGGTTCTATAAAACTATCATTTTCGTCCCATTTCTCTGCCTTTTATAACAATTTTTACAATAGGACATTAGATGGTTCGTATTATGTAAATCATTACAGTTTATGGAATAAAGATATGACTATTATTCAGATTATACTTATTGCAGTGATAGCATTCCTTGTTTTTGCCATACTTATTTTCATGGTGACGAATAGAGGGTCTAAGCAATCTAAGCGTAATATTGACCTTATTCGTGGAAATAATGCGGGCGAAATTGGGGTTAATGAAAAAGATTTGCAAAATAAGCGTCGCGCCGAAATAGCGCGAAAGCTGAAGGCTAATAAAGATGAGGAGGATAAGGACGATAATAAAGTCTCTATTTCCCTTAGGTTACAGCAAGCTGGGCTTAGTATGAGCGCGAAAAAGTTTTGGGTACTTTCTATCGTTTCTTGTGTGGTTTGTGTAGTATCGGCCAAATTTATGGCCTTTTCTATTGTGTCTATAATATTGATTGGAGTAACTGGATTATTGGGTTTGCCGAGATTTATTCTGCGCAAAGCCATTGCTCGTCGTCAAAAGGCATTTTTGACTGATTTTTCCGATGCTTTAGATGCGGTTGTGCGTCTTTTACAAGCTGGTATGCCCGTGGCAGAAGCAGTACTTATGATTAGCCGTGAGTTTAGCGGCCCTGTGGGTGAGGAAATGTCAATCATCTATGACAAGCAGAAAATTGGTATTCCCCTGCATGAAGCCGCGCAAGAAGCAACAAAGCGTATGCCGCTGCCTGAAATGAAGATGTTTGCAGCTGGCCTTGCTATTCAGGCGCAAACAGGCTCAAGCTTGTCAGAGGTATTGACCAATTTATCACGTGTTATTCGCTCTCGATTTAGGCTGAAACGTAAGGTTATGGCTCTTTCTTCCGAGGCGATTGCCTCAGCGTCTATTATTGGGGCGTTGCCTGTGATTGTCGGTCTAGGGCTGTGGCTGGTTAATCCAGAGCATTTGGAGCCGCTATTTACCACAGGAACAGGTAAATACATGCTTATGGGCTCTGCTATGTGGATGACTACTGGTGTTTTAGTTATGAAACAGATGATTAATTTCAAGATTTAGTGGCTTGTGCCTTGTACTAAACATACACAAGACACTAGATGGATAGAAGGATAAGGATAAGAATATGGATAACGCAACAATCATTATGATATTCGCATCGCTGGCTGCGGGGCTGTCTTTTGCTGCTTTTGCGTATCCTTTCTTGCAAAAATCCGATCAAAAGGAAAAGACTAAATCTATTATAGAAAAGCGTCGTAAGGATTTATACTCCGAATCCAGAGAGGGCGGGGTTAAGGTAATTAAGGAAGACAGCGTTTCTGCCAGTAATGACCTTGCGATGTTTTACAGATTTCAAAAGCTTGCAGGCACAATGGGGGAAAAGGCACGTGATAAAATGTTGCAAGCTGGTATCCGCAATCCCAAGGCACATTTGAAGTTTATGATATCACGCGCGGCCTTGCCTATTATTTTTGTTGTTTTGGCTAGCCTATATTTTCAAGCTTTGCCAGAGGAAAAGGCTTATTCCGATTCTATGCAGGCTATGATACTTTTGGGTGGTGCATTTTTGGGGTTTAAGCTGCCTGATATTTTGGTTAAAAACATGATTATTAAACGCCAAGAAGAGATAAATATCAGCTTTCCCGATGCTTTGGACATGATGCTTATTTGCGTTCAAGGTGGTATCGGCTTAGAGCAAACCATTCAGCGCGTAGCCGAGGAGGTATCCGAGCAATCCGAAATACTGGCTGAAGAGCTGGGTATTTTGTGCGTTGAAATGGCGATGCTGAATGACCGTAGGCGCGCACTTCAGGACTTTGCCAAGCGCGTGGGGAGCGGCGCAGGTAAAAGCTTTGCCACTTCGCTAATTCAGGCAGAGCAATATGGAACGTCGGTATCGCAAGCTATGCGCGTTATGTCTGATGAGTTGCGCGAGATTCGTATGGCCGCTGCCGAGCAAAAAGCAGCCTCCTTGCCACCAAAACTCACCGTGCCAATGATCTTGTTCTTCTTGCCAGTGCTGTTTGTTATTATCTTAGGGCCTGTGGGTATTACCGTATCTTCTATGGGCGGATAGCTTTTCTTTTAAATATTTTTAAGGCATCTTTTGAATTTACCTGCTACAATTCCACGTAAGTATTATTTTTATGGGATTATAGTTATTATGGCCGAGCAAAAAACATTAGATCAAGAAATTGAAAATTCACCTCTAACAGAGATACCAAAGCCTTTTGAGGAAGCTAAGCTCAGTGCCATGGAAGGTGTGGGGAAAAATTCTTATGGGGAAGGGGATACCAATATGTTGCAAAACTTACTGGTTACACTTGGTTCTGGTAATATTGTTGCGGCAATTGTGCCTGATGTGTCAGTTGTTGCGGTTGATCCTAATGCGCCGCAAGTGCAAGATCCTGCTATGGCCATGGGCACTCCAAAACCAATGAATTTTGATTATAGCTAATAAATATCGCGCACAGTTACGGGAATTTCTCTTATTTTTTCTAAAGTCTCGCCGTTTCGCATAAACATCAAAAACACGATTTTTGCATTCAATAATCGCTCATAAGCGCGGGGTTTTAGCTTTAGGTCTATATCGTGCATATTACCCTTGTTAGTCACAAGAATGAGGGTTTTTGTTTCGCTATCAAATTCTACCCATTCGAGTTTTTCTTCTATTTCTGTATCGTAAACTAGCCATAAATCACCGTTTTCCTTTATAAGTACAGATATCCTCATTAGCTTACTTAGTGATTCTTTTAATGGTATTTCATCCATGATTTTGCTCTGTTATTTTAGTGACGTACTAAGGTCATTATAGCATTCTTTTTGTGCTATCGCTATAGCTGTGTGCCAACGCTAAACCAATGCTAAACCAGAGGATTCGTATATACATTAATTCATGTAGTATAGACATGGCGGCAAACATAATTAAAAATATTAGCATGGCTCTGTGGTAGGGGCTGCTACTAATTGCGTAACCTTGTTTGTATAAACACCACGCGCAAGTGATAAAAAACGCTATAAATACCGAGATTCCAACCGCGCCAGTTTCAACAAGCAACCAAAGGGCGGTGAAGTCCATAACATCAATAAATTCGCCTCTTTTTTCTATTTGAAATGGCTTGTAACTGCCAAGGCCTGCGCCGACAAGCGGGTTATATTTTTGGTATAATTCTATCCCGTCTTCCACCGCGAGGTAGCGTTTTTGATCGCCGAAATAGTCCATATCGTCTTTGCTATTATTAATCATTGCCAAGAAATGCTGTGCTTGCTTTGCATATAACACATTGTTGTGTTTAGTTACATAATAGGATGAATAAGCAATCAGACAGCCAAGAAGCAATGCGGGAGCAACTAGTTTTGCGCGCTTTATAGGTTCTTTTGCAAATAAGATAAATACCAAAATAGCCGAAGCTATCCAGCCTGTTCGCGAATCGTTAAAGATGAAAAAGATGGGGGTGGCAATAAAGAATAGCTCTTTGATCCATGGTGGTTTTATAATGGTTTTATCTGCATATCCCCAAATTATAAAGATAAATGACATAATAAACAAAATCATAAAGGCGTTTCGGTTGGCCATAAATCCGTCCCATGGGTAATTTGGCAACCATAATTTAAAGGGGGCAATATACTGCAAGAACACCATAGCTGCGCTTAGAGTGATGGTTATAACAAAGAATGTGGTGAAGATGCTTGTGAATAAAGATAAGGTATAGCGCATATCTTTCGTATTTGTAATTATCCATCCGCCAAGCAGGAAATATGATATGAGTAGCCAAAAGCCGCTATATTTATTAATCAGCGCCCAGCTCGAAATCTCTTTATTTACTATGTAGCCGTTTATTAGTGCCGCGCTCATAACTGCGGCCATGGCTGTTAGCCAGATAAGTGTAAATGGCAGGATGAATTTTGGCCAAGTGCTTTTCTTTGTGATTAAAGAATGCACAATAAATACGCCCAAAAAGGGTATTAATATATCAGCTAGACTGATACGCAGACCCAAATAATCGTCATTGGCAAATAATGTTATTTGAATTTGCAGGGCTATGGCCAAGGTAACAACTATGTAATGCGTTGTTACAAATTTTTTAATATGTAGTTTGATGTTTTTAAGCATTAAATTAGTTTTTAACTCTTGGTAGTGTTTAGTAAAAACTCTCTTAAATCAGCTTTAAATAAATAAGGAAGCCCAACAATAAATGGAGCGATGAGGGTGATTAATCCAACTTGAACAGACAGCATAAATGCGCTTTCCATAGAAAAGCCAATTAGTCCGAGGCCATAGATAAATGCGCCCTCGCGTACGCCCCAGCCACCAAAGCTTATCGGTAGGCTGGATATTAATGCTAAAACAGGCATGAGAGCCAGAAACTCAATAATAGGAACATCAGCATTAACGCCAAGTGAAAGTGTGTAGACGCTAAGAATAAAGAATCCTTGCGCGATAAGGCTGTATAATGAGGTTTTAAGCATTAGCTCATAATCTTCAATATAAGATCGAAGCATAAGCGTAATGCGTGAACGTTTGCGAGAGGATAGGATGAATTCTCGCAGCACGCCTGAGCGAAAGGCTAGTAATGTTAATGTAATTATTGCTATTACGCCGATAATCGATAGAGAAAACATAGTTAACAGCTCATTATTAATTACATTTTGCAAGAAGGGTAGGCTAATTGCACTAAATATAATTAGGGCAGCCAGCGTCATAAAGCGATCAAGGAATGTTGCAAAAAGGGCTTGTGTAACCGATAAGCCGTGACGAATCGCAAGTCCTGATTTAGCGATAATGCCGCCAACGGATGTTATAAATAATATATTGGCAAAATATCCCGCGATATTAATTAAAACACTGGTTTTAAAATCTATATTATGATTTCCAACGTTAATATATCTGTGCCAACGCAGATTAAGAAAAAAAATTTGACAAATAATAAGAATGAGCGACAAAAGAAGCAAAAATATATTCAAGTCACCAGTCTCATGTAATAGTGCAGAAAAGTCCAATTGCGTTAGCAAAAAAGCTAATAACGTAATGCTTACGATATATTTAATTAGAAATTTATGTCCCAAAATCTTAACCACAATCATAGCGCCTGATTTTTCAAAGTTAAAATGGCTTCAAAGCATTATTACTCTGGTAGCCAGGGAGTTAGTAACCGTCTGTAAACGGCACAACGTATTTACGCTAGGCGCTATTATATTTCGCGGCCTC
>JAMONE010000226.1 GCA_027066695.1 Micavibrio sp.
ATAGAACATGCGTGGGCAAATTTAAAGCAAGCCATAAAATCAAATAAGCATCAATTTGAAAGTTTCGAGACGAATCTTGCTGCTCAAATTCAAATTATGAATCATTCTAATATGGCTTAGCTATAATACCAATTAGGATTCATTGAATTACTATGATTTTCGGCATATTTATCGCTCCATCCATTGCGGTTTATATGTTTAATCTCAGGTTTGTTGAGTTAATCATTATACATGATTCCACCATAATCTGGGACTAAACATAGATTTCAAAACTTATCTTTCTTTATGCGAAGTGCGGCGAATTCTTCCGCGTTTTTTGCTTTCATAAAGATGTTGGTTTTCTTTTCAATCTCTAGTGATACGGGCAGGGTTGGCTTGCCTTGTGCGCGTAATTCCTTAATTTCTTTTATGCGCTGCTTTAGGTGCGGATTATCGCGGTCTTGGGAAAGGCAGAATCCTGCGTTTCCTCTTGTATATTCATGCGCACAATAGATGAGAGTTTCATCGGGAAGTTTCATTATTCTTTGGAATGAGCGAAACATATCTTGTGCGCTTCCTTCGAATAGCCGCCCGCAGCTCATGGAAAATAATGTATCGCCAGTGAATAGGGCGTGGCTGTCTTTGAAGTAAAAGCACGTAGAGCCAAGCGTATGCCCCGGTGTTTCTATGGCGCACATAATTTCTCCGCCGATATCAAATATGTCGCCATCTTTTAACGCTATATCAACGCCGTCAATATATAGAGCCTCTTTGCTTGGTGCGACTATTTGCGCGTCATATTTTTCCTTAAGCTCCATATTGCCATCAACATGATCCCAGTGATGGTGAGTGCTGATGATGAATTCTAATCTAAGATTTCGTTTGTTTAGTATATCTATAACAGGCTCGGCTTGCCCTGCATCTATAACCGCGCAAGCTCCTGATGATGTTTCGATTAGATATGCGTAATTATCATCGAAAATAGGGATTATGGTTACATCTATCATTTTAATGCCTCTGCCAAGGAATACTTTGCGCTTCCTCTTGCTAATGGTTTTTGTTGTGAGCTGTGCGGTGTCCAGCCAAGCAGGAATATTACCTCAAAAGAAGCGGTAATGCGCCCGTCATTTTCAGCAAATTCTTCGTGGTATTTTTGAGCTACTCTCATGAAAAATTCTTTGCCAAAGTTGGTTTTGCATCGTTGTTTTACAGCATTACCTTCACCCATATTCCTTAGATCATGTAGCAACTTAAAAATATTATCGTAAGTAACTGTAACAACGTCAGAATCTACAATCGGCAGAGCGAAGTTTGCACGCTGTAGCAAGCTGCCCATTTGTAACTTATCTGCAAATGGGTGGATATGCGGGCTTACGCCATCAAGCATAGAAAGCTCGACTTCCATCATTATCTTTCGAAGCTCATAAAGTGTTTCCCCGCCAAGCATTGAGGCAACAAACAGCCCATCATCCTTAAGGCAGCCATGAATTTGCGAAAGTGTTCCAGGCAAGTCATTTACCGAGTGCAATGCAAGGTTTGAGATAACAAGATCCACAGATTTTGGCGCAATCGGTAGATATTCTTCTGATGCTTGTATGTATGTGCCGCAATTTTGCACTGGTTTGTCGGTTAAATCCAGTGTTATTAGGTTATCAATTTTATTATGCTGGCCTTGCAATATGCATCCGCGTGAGCCGATTTGTAATGCGCTTGTAAAGCTACGGTTTATATCAGAAATACGCTCTGATAGTTGGTCTTTGCTCCAATTAAATAAGAAGTCATTATCGGAAAAATTTGCAGTTGCGCGCTCTCGGTTATGTTTAACCTGCTCGCGATCAAATACAATAATATCAGAGTTATCTACCATTTTTCTGGTTTGGGCTCGTTTTCGTTATCTTCTTCCAAAACCTCTTTTATCGCTTCGATTTCTGCTTCGAAATCATCGATAAGATTTACATCGAGATGTTTTGCCACGTCTCGTTTTTTATTTACTTCTTCCATGCTATCAGGATCATCGGACATATCTGTATTATCTAACTCTGATAGATCATCTTTCGAACCACCAAGGCCTAGCTTTCTTCGCTTACGTTTTTTAACCTTTTCCTTTTCCTTTTTCTTGGGAAAATTATTGTTATCTTTGTTCTCAGTGACATTGGCGTAATCTTCTTTTAAGCGCGTGGTCGGTATAGCTGCGGGCATTGACCAATCAGGCTGTGCGGATTTAAACATATCGTTAAGTATGATTTTAACATCGCGATCAGCTTGTAATTTCATATGCTCTGGCAAATATCGGTAAGCTCGCGCAAGCGTTACCATGAAATGTTGTTCTTTGGAGATAGATTTCCAAAGCAGCATAAATTGGTAAAATGGAATAAATTGCATTCCTGGAATTTTAAATGCCCCTGGCGCAGATGTTATTGCAAAAGGATGTATCCTTTGCGGTGTTATGCCTGTATGTGAGAAATAGCTTTCTCCGAGTTTTATAACCAAATCAGGTGTTACGCTAAATTTTTCGGCTATAAATTGCTTTAGCATTTTATAGTTTGTAATTTCTTTGGGGATATTGAATTGCGGCGCACTAATGCTTAACCCATTGCCTTCAAAGCGTTGCGGAATGGGCATGTGTTTGGTTAAAAACCCTGCGTGAATATCACCTTTTAAGCTTTTGGTTAATGGCAGAACAACGGCGGTATTTATCGTTTTTTCATCTGAAATAACAAAATCAACATTTTCCGAGGAAAGCCCAGTTTGTCCGCCTTGGCTTTGCCCTTCTTCAACAAATATAGAGTTGATAGTTCTTAGCTGTCCAGCAGAGCTTTTCACTTCCTTAAAGTTTTTGTAGTTATCGCTGGCTTGTTTGAGGAATTTTTCAACATTAAATACTCGTTTAATCTCACCCTCGGCAATTTTGAGGTCTTTACTGACCCAGTTTTCAGCCTTTATTTTTGAATGCTGCATTAATGATAATATTTGCAGCTCAAGCCTTGAATTAGGGATTAGCCCAACAGCAATTGCATCAAGCACATTTTGTGCATTAAGCTCTCGCAGAATACCTTTTTCCTGAAATCTTTGTGTTTCAAGGATTTTACGTTTTGGCAGAAGAGTTTTTGCATCTTTTTTTATATTTAGGTAGTAGGTATGGATGCGTTCATCAATATAATTTGGATCAGGATAATATATCGGCCCTTCTTTTATTAACTCGCCGTCTTGCGGTTTTAGGTCAAGATATGATTTTGCAAACTTCACCGCGCTTTCAGGCGTTGTTTTCCCTAAAGATACGA
Organism: Micavibrio sp.; assembly: GCA_027066695.1. GTDB lineage: Bacteria > Pseudomonadota > Alphaproteobacteria > Micavibrionales > Micavibrionaceae > UBA1672. Next base: position 3,261 of record JAMONE010000226.1, read on the forward strand.
TATTGTCATAGTCGGTAGAGATCGCTTCAAGCATATGGCCTGACCATTCGCGCTCATCAATGTTGCTTCCGCTACGTCTTACAGAGTTGGGTATTGCGCGAACAATGTCATCATGAAGATATATATATAGCCGCCCGTCATCACTAATGCGATATGGAAGTATTTCGGCAAACTCTTTATCGCGTGATACAACATCAACAAGCGTCCCGTCTTTTTGATCTAGCAGGGTTTTTATTTCTAAAGTACCTGCTTCATCTTGGGTTATGCGTCGCTCTGTTACGTTTAGGCTTGTGCGCTCTGGCTGTTTTTTTGCCACAGCGATAAAGCTTGTTGGCGGATCGCCAAGAGGATTCCCATCATTTTGTAGCAATCTGAAGTGACCATCAAAATGCTTTTTTATATACTCATCATCCCAATGTGAAGCCGAATATTGCACCCGCGCACCTAAATTATGCAACTCGTGCTTAAAGTCTTGAGTGGTGAAAAATGTGTACTCAAACGGTAGGTTGCTTTTCCAAAGCTTTCTATCGTCTTTGCGCATAATGAATTCATATGCCCATTTATATGGCAGGCGAAACAATCTTGTGCGCGGAAAGCGTGGCGGTAGCTCTTCGAGGAAGAAACCGCCGCATCCTGTGTTTTGCTTTGGTTGCGCATGCTTTGAATACCAGATAAGCAGCTCGACTTCCGATAGATTAGCTAAATCATCGCTAGAGCCTTTTTTATCATGCATTTCAATTAATACAAATTCGCTTTGCGCTGGCTTGGCATAGTCGCGGATAAACATAATCCCGTTATTTTTAAGCATTGTAAATTGCTTATGCAGAGTATCTGCTACTATGCGCTCATTATATCGGGCATTAGAAAATACCTTGTGCAAAGTATATGAGTTTATAATTGCATCAATTGATTCTGGCTCGAATAAATCGGCGGAAACATCACCAACTTTGAATTTTAGGTTGCTAGCTATGTATTTTTCGGTGGCTTGTGTGATAGATTTTTTACTTTTATCTACCCCTATGAATGTGATTTTAGGGTTTAGAGCGGCCATAGCATAAGTGACTTTACCATCGCCGCATCCCATATCAAGGACAACTGCCCCCTCATCAAGCAATAGATGCGATAGCGTAAACCAAGCTTTGCGTACATCTTGATAGGCGATGTCTTTAAGCATGTTATTGCGCTCTTCGATATAGTTTATCGTATCGCTCTTAAGTAAATCATCATTTTCTTTATTGTTAGCCATAGGTTTTTTAACTTTTTTATCCCGCGATTGCTTTTCCCAGTGATTGCTTTTTCAAGGTAAGCATCATACAGTTATTGTATTGAAAAGGCACGGATTATTATATGCATATGCAGGCAAAAAATATATTGATGAGTGGGCTTAATACTATTTTGCCGCCGCGCTGCCCCGTTAGCGGTGATATAGTTGATGCGCAAGGTCAGATATCACCGAAAATATGGGGGGAGCTTGATTTTATATCCAAGCCGTTTTGCGCGCATTGCGGCATTGCGCTTGATCTTGAGGTTTTGGAGAATGGTAAATGTATTAAGTGCCTTGATAATCCGCCAGTTTTCAGTTCTTCGCGCTCGGTTTTTAAATATAATGACTTAAGCCGTAATTTAATTTTGGGGTTTAAGCATGGCGATAAAACGCATTATGTCTCCTCGTTTGTTCCGTTTCTTGAGCAAGTCGGAAAACTAATGCTGGAGCGCGCAGATTTTCTTGTTCCTGTGCCGCTGCATCCACGGCGTTTAATTGCGCGGCGTTATAATCAAGCTGCGCTTATATCGGGGGTATTATCTAAATCTTGCGGTGTTAAGCATTTGCCATTGGCGATGAGGCGTGTGCGCTCAACGCCAAGCCAAGGGCATTTAAATAGTGGAGATCGCATAAAAAATGTTCAAAAAGCCTTTGATGTGCATAAAAAATATCATAGCTTGTTAAAGGATAAGTCAGTAGTACTTATTGATGATGTTTACACAACTGGCGCAACGGTTAAAGAATGTAGCAAAATTTTGCTTAAGCATGGGGTAGCAGAAGTTAATATTCTAACCATTGCAAGAGTAATGCTTGATGATTGAAGGGATTTATAATGGCCAAAGTCGAAATATATAGCTGGGTTACATGCCCATATTGCAAAAAGGCAAAAGCTTTGCTTGATGCAAAAAATATTGAATACACCGTTCATAATATAACGGGTAATGATCCAGAGCGTATAAAAATGATTGAGCGCACAGGCGGAGCTAGCTCTGTTCCACAAATATTTATCAATGATATTCATTATGGTGGCTGTGATGATATCCACGCTCTTGATGCCAAGGGTGAGCTTGACGGGCTGTTAAATGCCTGATTTATTAAGCGTTGCTTGCGTGCAAATGACAAGTGGCGGTAATATAGAGGCGAACCTTGAAAAAGCTGGAAAGCTTATCCGTAGGGCGGTGGATATGGGCGCGTGCTTTGTTGCTACGCCTGAAAATACGTGCCTTATAAGGCCTATCAATGCACAAGGATTATTCAGTGTCATTTCACAAGACGACCATATAGGCATTTCGTTTTTCGCTGCGCTTGCTAAGGAGCTTAAAATAACTTTACTGATTGGCTCTATGTTGGTTAAAGCCATGGATGGTAAAGCATATAACTCTAGCTTTCTATTTAACGAGAATGGCGATCTTCAAGCTATATATGATAAAATCCATCTGTTTGACGTTAATCTTGGTAATGGTGAGAAATACAGCGAAAGCGATGATATTAACGCAGGTGAGCGCGCAGTTACGGCCAAAATCAATGATGATTTCACACTCGGGATGAGTATTTGCTACGATCTGCGTTTTGCTCGTCTTTATCGTGACATGGCCAAAGCTGGCGCAAATATATTAGGCGTTCCTGCCGCTTTTACCGTTCCAA
>JAMONE010000227.1 GCA_027066695.1 Micavibrio sp.
TTGCCGAGCGTTGCTCTATTGATGCGGGAGAGCGCACAATAGATGTGCAGGTGACGCGTCTAAGGCGCAAGATTGAAGAAAACACCAAGACGCCGCGATATTTGCAAACTGTGCGTGGCAAGGGCTATTTATTGAGAGCCGAGAGATTATAGATATGGGCAATAACACAAGAAGCAGCAGGGGAATTAAGAGGTTTCTACCAAGAACGTTGTTTGGACGCTCGTTGCTTATCCTTATTTTGCCGATATTTTTTATACAGGTGATATCAACTTTTATATTCTTTGATCGTCACTGGAGCAAAATGACATCACGCTTGGCTTTTGCTGTTGCAGGGGAAATCTCTGTTCTGACTAATTATTTTGAAGAAAATATGGATAGAAATAAGGTTGTTAATCTTTTTGAGCGTCAATTAGGTTTTTTGGTAACATATGATGATGGTGCGCAAATTATTGTAGGAAACAGTAATGCTGTGGATTATTTTGATGGCTGGGCTGGCATGATTAAGCGCACCTTGGCGCATGAGCTATCAGGCACGTTATCGCATCCATTCACAATTGATGTTGATTTTCAGGAAAAATGGATAGAAGTGCGCGTGCAGCTCGATAATGGTGTTTTAAATATTGCGATGCCACAGCGCAGGTTATTTTCATCAACCACATATATATTTTTGCTGTGGGTTTTTGCAGCCTCGACAATCCTTCTTATAATCGCGGTTTTGTTTATGCGAAATCAGATTCGCCCTATAAGACGCCTAGCCATAGCGGCAGAGCGTTTTGGACGCGGGGGAGATGTTAAAAAATTTAAGGTAGAGGGTGCATCAGAGGTAAGGCAGGCTGGACAAGCTTTCCTTGATATGAAAATACGCTTGCAGCGACAGATATCACAGCGAACCGATATGCTTGCGGGAGTGTCTCATGACCTTAGAACGCCGCTAACACGCTTAAAGCTACAAATAGCAATGATGGGGGATAGTCCTGATATATACGAGATGAAAAAAGATATCAATGACATGGAAAAAATGATTGATGGGTATCTTAATTTTGTACGTGGAGATGGGCGAGAAAAGAGCGTAATTACAGACATCGCTGTTATGCTTAATGACATTGCAATATCAGCAAAACGTCAGGGATGTAATGTTGAGTTAAATCTAAATAATATATCTGTGTGCGCACAGTTGCGCCCTGTTGCTTTTAAACGTTGCCTTAATAATATTGTTAGTAACGCGGCAAAATATGCTGATTTTATATGGATAAGCTTAGAGCGCACAGGTGATAAAGAAATTCAAATCATTATAGAAGATAATGGCCCGGGAATTGATGAAGATAAGCTTGATGAAGTTTTTAGGCCGTTTTACCGCGTAGATAGCTCAAGAAATATGGATACAGGCGGGGTGGGGCTTGGCCTTCCCATTGCCATGGATATTGTTCATTTGCATGGTGGCTCAATCTGGCTTGAGGCAAGTTCTCATAATGGATTGGCTGTATATATTACTTTGCCAGTTTAGATTTTTAATTCGATCTGTTAAGATATTATTGTATAATATGTGTTACAGTAATGAATTATACCATTGTATGATTCTTTTAAGAGCTTGAAATAAGTGAACAAAAAATTTGTAAAAAATAAAGAAAGGCCAATAAAGAAAGAGGCGTCATTTTGGCTGACCTCTGGCTTTACTCAGGGTGTTGTCCTTTTAAATGGTATAATAATAACCTTAACAGCGTTCCTTATTTTTAATTATTTTATTAAAGAAATGTCTACGGATCAATATAACCGTATATCTAATGATACAGGTAAAGGTTTTGTTGAAAGTATCAGCAACCTTGAAAATACAATGAGCCTTGTTACAAGTGTTATATCCCTATCTGGTAGTGGTGATAAGGATGCTATTTTATCGGAAGTACGACGCAATATCCCAAATCTTACACGTTTTGACCAGCTTTTATGGTTATTTGAAGATGAGTATGGTAATTGGAAATACAAAACAATATCAGAAGCTAATGAGAACAGCGTTTTAGTTCGCTCACAATATAAACTTACTCCTGACCATAGATTCATCACCAAATTAGTAAATAGGGGTGTTTTTAAAAGTCAAAACTTGCATATATATTCTGATTTTGAAGGTATGGACTATTTTCAAGAAAAGATAGAGCCACGAACTATGGCGCGATCTTTTGCTTTTGTAAAGCCTGTGAAAATTAAGAATACAGCTTTAGGAATGGTTATAGGAATTACTCGCGCAGGGCTGATATTTGACCATAATATAATTTATGAGAATAAAGAGATTGATAGATTGACTATCAGGGATGTTAAGTCTGGCAATCGCATATATCACATGAATAGGAAAACAAATAAAGAGGTGTATGAAGGCGGGCTTCAACAGGAATACGGTTTTTTTGTTGGTGACAGTGAATGGCAAATTATTATTAAGTTTATAAAAGACAGGAATATTGTCCTTATAGAAAAGGTTCCATATATAATATTATTGTTTGGGATAATATTAACTTTTGTTGGTACTTTATTTATTCGCAATAATAATATGCAATCTAAAAAGCTTTCAACAATGAATCTTAGATTGGAGCAAAAAAACTATGAGCTGCAATCCGAAGCAAAAGAGCGCGAGCGGCTTAATTTTGCCCTTACTATTGCCGAGCGTGATAATAGAGCCGTTATTGACGCAGTTAGTGATGTTATATTTGAGACAGATATTGAGGGAAATGTTTTATTCTTAAGTGCTGCGTGGCTTAAGATAACAGGCTTTGAGGTTGAGCGATCAAAGGGCGGTAATTTATTTTCTATGCTCTATCCTGATGATCAGGAGAAGCAAAAAATTGATTTTGAAAAGCTTGTAAGAGGACAAAAGCAGCCCTATCACTCATTCACGCGGCTGCGTACATCTGATGGAACATTTAGGGCAGTTGAGCTTGCTATATCTATGATACGCCGTGATAAAAATGAAAAGCTGCGCGTTGTGGGCACTATCACAGATGTTGAGGCAAGAAGACGCGCCGAGCGAGCATTAGCTGAAGCGGAGAAAAAATATCGTACAATTGTTGAAAATGCTGCTGGTGGACTATATCAGTTAACGCCTGATGGAATTTATTTAAGCGCTAACCCTGCGATGTCCAGAATTCTTGGTTATGAGACACCTGCGGAAATGCTTCGCATGATTAAAAATGCTAATGGCTCTGTTTATCCTGATATTAATGAGCGTGAAAAATTTATGAATATCATTATAGTGCAGGAACAAATATTTGGCTATGAAACTCAGGTTTTGGTAAAAGATGGTGGTAAAATTTGGGTTCGTGAGAATGTGCGAATAGTTAAGGATGAGCAAAATAATATCCTCTATTTAGAAGGCTCTATGGAAGATATTACGCAGCGCAAAGAAGCTGATATTGCTTTGTTAGATGCTAAAATGCATTCTGATATGGCTAACAGAGCTAAAACTGAATTTATAGCTAATATGAGCCATGAGCTAAGAACCCCTCTTAATGCAATTATCGGATTTTCTGATATTATGCGCAACGAGGTTATGGGGCCTCTTGGTCAAGATATGTACAAGGAATATGTTACTGATATACATAAAAGTGGTGAGGGGCTGTTAAAAATTATAAATGAAATACTTGATATCTCTAAAATTGAAGCAGGAGAACGCGACCTGAATGAATGCGAATTTTCTGTAAGTAATGTTTTACAGATATGCGTTGATTTATATGCGGGGCGTATGCAGGAAAAGAATATAACACTAACTAATGATGCAAAGAACTTGCCCAATATAATTGGTGAAGAGCTATCGATTAAGCAGGTGATTGGGAATATTTACTCTAATGCTATTAAATATACGCCAAAAGATGGGCGTATAACATTATTCTCTAATTATGACGCTGACGGAGCGTTTCGCTTGTCTATTACTGACACAGGTATAGGGATGAGCATGCGCGAAATCGAAAAAGCATTATCTGCGTTCGGTCAAGTGGATAACTCCCTAGATAGAGATAGTGCAGGTGTAGGCTTAGGTCTGCCACTGGCGCAAGCTATAATGGGAATTCATAGCGGCCGTATCGAGATACTATCAGAGAAATCAATAGGCACAACCGTAACCGTTATCTTCCCTCATACTCGCGTTGTGATGCTTGATAATCAAGCTGCTAGCGATAATATAGTAACTTGAGAATCACACAGTGTCATTTCGAACGATTGCATAGCGAGAGGAGAAATCTTATCAAATCATAACATTTAAGATCTCTCCACTAGCGTATTCGAGATGACAAGTACTGTCATAATTTTTAATTAAAATTACTATATTAAGCCCTAGTAAGACTCATCATCAATTTCTAAATTTAATACATGCTTAGCAATTTGGTAGGAAAATCCCGCTCGCGCAAACATTCCTAGCGAGCGTTTTATATCTTGCTCCTCGCCTGTAAAATAGGGGCCAATACGTTTTTTTCTTGCAAGCTTTAATGCAGCATGTCTTTCCGCTTCATCAGGTGTTTCGCATAGCTCATTGTCTAATTTTTCTAACGCTGCTATCGTTTTTTCTTGCGAGATACCTTTGGCATACATCTTATTTATAATTGCACTACGTGAGAGGCCTTTGCGACGCAATGATGAAACAAGCCCGTTTGTATATGTTTCATCATCCAGCAACCCTGATTTTTCAAATTTATCAGCTAGAGCTTTAACCATTATCGCGCATTCATCGTAATCTTGCTCGCTATGATGCATACAAGATCGCCGCACTTTTCGCAGCATTACAGTTTTAAAATGCTTCTTGCTTGCTGAAAATCGTTCTAAATAATAAAGCGCAGAGTTATGAAGATAGCTTTCACTTATTTTCTTAGGAGGACGTTTTTCGCGTTTTTCATATGGGCTATTTTTTTGCTTGATCTTTGCTTGATCTGATTTATGGTTAGGCATATTCAAAAACTCCGCAGGACTGACCCTAATTAAGATGCTATTATGATAAATCAATTACCACAAGAGAAAAAGATTAAGGGTATTAATACGATTGGGCTATTTACCCTTATAAGGCGTGAGGTTCTAAGATTTTTGAGCGTATATACTCAAACTATTATTGCGCCAATGGTTACTACGCTTATTTTCTATGTTGTATTTGCGCTTGCTTTTGGCGGAAGCGTGCGCGTTATTCATGGAATATCATTTATGGCATTTCTTGCGCCTGGCTTGATTATGATGACAATGGTGCAAAATGCGTTTGCTAATGCGTCATCCTCGCTTGTAATATCAAAGGTGCAGGGCAATATTATTGATGTTTTGATGCCGCCGCTTTCTGCTATGGAGATATTTATAGGCTATGCAGTAGGTTCAGTGCTTAGAGGGCTGGTTGTCGGGATATGTAGCGCAGCAATACTTAGCTTATTCGCGCCATTGCAAATCCATTCATTGCCAATTATATTTGTTTTTGCGTTTTTAGGTACATTAATGCTTAGTAGCTTAGGGATTGCTGCGGGGATTTGGTCGGATCGTTTTGATCATATGGCCGCTGTAACCAATTTTGTGGTTATGCCAATGACTTTTCTTTCGGGGACATTTTATAATATTGGTATATTGCCTGATATTTGGCAAAACATAGCGCATTTCAACCCATTTTTTTATATGATAGATGGCTTTCGCTATGGGTTCATTGGCGTGTCAGATAGCAATATATCAACGGGATTATTAGTATTAACCCTATGCAATATAGGGCTTATTACGCTATCATATGCCATGATAAAAACTGGATATAAAATAAAGTCATGACCATGATTAATGATAACTTTTTTCAAACTTTCCAGCTTGAAAGCTCTAATATAAGAGGGAGAATTGTCCGTCTTGGAAATGTCCTTGATGATATTCTTGGCGCACATAATTATCCTTTGCCCGTTGCTCATTTGGTTGCTGAAACCATTGCATTGTCGCTCTCACTATCGTCTATGCTTAAATATGAGGGGATATTTACATTACAAGCGCAAGGCGATGGCCCGCTTAAAATGCTTGTATCTGATGTGACCAGCGCAGGAATTGTGCGCGCATGTGCGTCTTTTGATAAAGAG
>JAMONE010000228.1 GCA_027066695.1 Micavibrio sp.
TATGCTCTATACAAATGGCGGGGTTAGCACTACGGGAACGAGTGGTCATATTGTTATGCAAGGGCGCGAGGTCTTTAAATATGCCGTAAAGCTTATGGCGCAGGCTGTTACTGTTGCGCTTGAGGAAAATAATATCTCGGCTGATGATATTGATTGGCTAGTCCCTCACCAAGCGAATTTACGCATAATCGAATCAACTGCCAAAAAATTATCCATGCCAATGGAGCGCGTTATAGTAACGGTGCAAAATCATGGAAACACTTCGGCGGCCTCTATCCCGCTTGCCTTTGATGAAGCGCGTAAAAGCGGTAAAATCAAAGACGGTGAGCTTGTCTTATTCGAAGCCCTAGGCGGCGGATTAACTTGGGGCTCTGCGCTAGTGCGGCTTTAGTTTTTTAAGGTTTTATTCCCCATAGCTTGCTGCGGGATTATTCATCAATAAATTTTCTAAACAACGATATCAACAACCGAGCCACGGCCAGACGAGCTACTTTGTTCGCTAGTGTTTATTGCATTTAAGTTTTTCTGAAAGTCACTTTTTGTTGTGTCATGACTTGTCGATTGTGATTGAGCGGAGGCTGCGCTACGCGCTTGCACTTCGTTTTCCCTTGGTTCTTGATTGCGCTGTCTTATTTCGCGTGTTTGATCGCTTCCACCTGGTTGGAAGGTCTGCGAAAGTGGAACTTGCTGTTGTTGTCCAACTCCTGATAATGGTGCTGCCATTTTCTTATCCTCATTTTTTAAAGTACTTTATATACTCTATCACGAAAACGTTAATAAAATCTTTTCCTTCGGTAGAATGACACGAAACTTATAAAAGTGCAAATTTCTTAAAAAGATTAATATTTTTTGCATATATTTCAAAATAATTAACTAAATCGTAATATAATTTGTATATAAACGAGAGCAAGGAACGAAAATAATTGTTAATTAGGCGTAGATCCTTGAAATATAATATAAAACTTCAACATGATAATTGTGGGGCAAAAATCATGAACATAAATATAGAAAATACTCTAGGACATGGAGGAGCGGTGCTAGCTCAGCTTAGTGATATAGGTAAATTATATGACCTTGCCAGAGACAAAAGTCCAGGCGCACGTACAGAGTTATCGAGTGTTATTGGCTCTATTCTAGAGGCGGATATATCTTTACGCGAAAGTGAAATGGTTGCAGATGTTCTTATTAAGTTGATGAGGCAGGCGGAAAAAGATCTTCGCCAAGTAATTTCAGAGCAAATTTCAGTTATTGATGATGTACCGCTGCGCCTTGTGCTTCAACTTGCTAATGACGAGATAGAAATAGCCCGACCGATTTTAAGCAATAGCAATGTTCTTGGTGATCTTGATTTGATGTATATTATAAAGTCTCAAACGCCTGAATATTGGCAGGTTATAGCTACTCGTGATAGCTTAAACGATCAGGTAATTGATGTTCTTGCCGATACTGGTGATTTTGATACCGCGCTAAATTTAGCAGAAAATGAAGGTATCGTGTTAACTGATAATGCTTTAGTAGTATTATCTGATATAGCACAAAATTCAGAAGTTTTAGCCGTTCCGTTGCTTCGCCGTGATGAGGTTTCAAGCGAGATTGCAACGCGGTTATACAAATATGTAGGCGAGGAGATAAAAGGCTTTATTTCAAAGAATTATAATATTGATGAACAAAAAATTTCTTCAGTGGTTGATAATGCTGTTAATGAATTTGCAGAAGCAGAATCACCAAATGGTTTTATGCCAGAGGAATATATGATTACAGCGGCAAAGAAATTTAAAGAAAAAGATATGCTGAATATGACGCTTATGCTTAATACTTTACGGCTTGGCCATATTCGTTCGTTTGTCGCGCAGTTTGCAATATTCACTAATATGTCAGTTGATACAGTTTGCAATATTTTATCACAAGCAAACGGGCAGGGGCTAGCGGTTGCGGCTAAAGCTTACGATATTAAAAAACAAGATTTCATCTCTATTTTTATGCTTAGCAGTAAAATATGGAATGAGGGTCGCTTGGTTAGTATGGCAGAAATTCAAACCGCGATGTCATATTATAACAAAGCCACACCTAAACTTGCCTTAGAAATAATGCAGGGCAAGCACAAGCATTAAGTTTTCTTCCCGACTCTAACTCAAGCAGCTGGCCTTTTAAGTTTAAAAAGGTCAGCCTTTTTGTGTAAGAGCCTGAACGCCTGGTAGGTCTTTACCCTCAAGCCATTCAAGGAACGCGCCGCCCGCAGTTGATATATACGAGAAATTTTTGCCAGCATGTGCATTTTCTAATGCGGCGACAGTATCACCGCCGCCAGCCACGCTTGTGCAAAGCCCTGCTTTTGTTTGCTCGGCAACTAATTGTGCGATTTTATTTGTGCCATTATCAAATGGCTTAATTTCAAAAACCCCCATAGGGCCGTTCCACACAACGGTTTTAGATGTTTTTATTTTTTCTGATATATAGGCAATGCTTTGCTCGCCGATATCAATTGCCATGTGATCTGCGGGGACATTGTTAATATCAACGCATTTATGAGCGGCATTTTCCTTCAGCTCGCTTACTACGATAACATCTTTAGGAAGGATTATCTCACAGCCGATAGATGTTGCCTTTGTCATGATCTTTTTGGCTGTGTCGATCATATCTTTTTCACATAGCGATAGCCCCATATCGCAGCCATTGGCATAAAGGAAAGTATTTGCCATTCCTCCGCCAAGAACAAGGTAGTCGACTTTTTCGATTAGATTTTCCAAAACCCCAAGCTTTGTTGCGATTTTTGCGCCGCCAGCTACGGCTAGAACGGGTTTTTGCGGTGTTTCAAGTGCATTGCTAAGCGCGTTAAGCTCCTCTTCCATTAAAAGCCCCGCCGCACTTGGCAATAATTCAGCTATTCCAAATGTTGAGGCATGGGCGCGGTGAGATGCAGAAAATGCATCATTAACATAGATGTCGCCAAGACTAGCTAGACTAGCGGCAAAATCAGGGTCATTGGCTTTCTCACCCTTATTAAAGCGGAGGTTTTCCATTAAGATAACATCGCCTTCTTTTGCAGAGCTAGTGATGCTTTGCGCGTTTGATCCAATGCAAACAGGCGAGAATTTAACCGAGCAGTTCCATTGCTTTTCAAGCACAGGAGCGAGAAAAGCCAGTGACATTTCAGGGTTTTGCTCTCCGTCTGGTCTTCCAAAATGTGAAAGCACAATCACTTTTGCGCCATGCTCACGCAGATAGGTGATCGTAGGTTTCAGGCGATCAATGCGCGTGGTATCACTTACTTTATGGCCTTGTTTTGGCACGTTAAGATCGGCGCGTAGTAATATTGTTTTGTTTTTTATATCGAAAGATTTTAATGTTTTAAAATTCATAACAGTATCTGCTTACTACTCTATTGTTTTTGCGCCTTGCGTTGCCTCAATCAAACGAGAGCGTAGCGGCGCGTCCAAAGCCGAATGTCCAGCATCCGGCACAATGATATAATCTGCCTCAGGCCATAATTGATGAACTTTATGTGCGGTTTTGATTGGGCATATTATATCGTACCGCCCCTGAATAATGGTTGTCGGGATAAAGCGCAAGCCCTCAATTTTGTGAAGCAGGCTTTTTTCTTGTGAAAATACATTATTTTTGAAGTAATGCACCTCTATCCGCGCCAAGGCCAGAGCATTTTGCTTTTGCTCGTCCGTTGTTATTGTTGTGTAATTAGGGATAAGCGAAGAGCAAGCCGCCTCGTATAATGTCCAGTGGATAGCCGCTTCTATTTGTTTCTCGGGGTTATTATCGTCGATCAAAATATCATAATAAGCACTTAGCAAATCGCCACGGTCTTTTTCGGGGATAAATCCTGCAAATTGCTCCCATGCTTCTGGGTAGATGGATTTGATACCGTATAAAAACCAGTCGATTTCCTCTTGCTCGCACAAGAATATGCCACGCAAAATTAAGCTGATGCATCGTTCTTTATACTTGTGGGCATAAGAAAGCGCGAGCGTAGCCCCCCATGAGCCACCAAAGATATGCCAATCTTTAATTTTAAGCTGTATGCGAAGAGCTTCGATATCATTAATAAGGTGATCGGTTGTGTTGTTTTCAAGGCTTCCCAATGGGGTGGAACGCCCTGCGCCGCGTTGATCGAATATTATTATACGGTAATAATCAGGATCAAAGAAACGCCTGTGAATGGGCGTTGCGCCTGCGCCTGGCCCGCCATGTATAAGCAATATAGGAACGCCGTGCGGATTTCCGCTTTGCTCCCAATAAATATTATGAACGCTATCAACCGCGAGGAAGCCGCTGGAATATGGGGGGATCGGCGGAAACAGGTCAAGAAGAGGGGTGCGCCGCAATAATTGTTCGCCGTCTTGATTATTATTTAGTGTTATATCTGTTTTTTTTACCATCTAATTTTGCTGTTGCTCAAATAATGCTTCGAAACGCTCGGGGTGGTCGATCTCTATGTATGCGCCGTTATATGATCTTATCCATCCGCGAACGCGTATCAGCTTTCCATTCCAGCTTTTGGGATCAATTTTCTTCCGTATGAATTTCTTTAGGTTAAAGGCAGAGATAGCAACCGTGAAATCGTCTCTCCAGTTATTACCGAAATTCAGGTAGAGCTTATTCTTGCGCAAAGATGCATTTTGCACTTTGCCTTCTATAATCTGATAGCTGCCGATATGGTCTTGCGCTTGTTCGGGGGTGAGAATTTTATGCTCGTCCATATTCCATAGGCCTGATTTATTGATTCGCGCCTGATTTTCAAGCGATAGCATTTGCGCGGCCATTTCAGGGTTATATTGCGTAGTTCTAACTCGCGCCACACCAAGCGATAGCAGTAGTCCTTGCGTCCATACATTATTATCGATGCGCACCAAATGCGCAATTTTATGCCCCATGCGATTAACCCGCCCTTTGTCTTTGGACTTGGTTTGATAGATAACGACTTTTTTATTTTTGAGAAAATCTTCCAATATTTTTTGCGTGGTTACGGCCAGATCACCCGATTCATAGAAATCAAGGTCAGGGAAGTCAAGACCTGCCAAGTGAATGAAACGCCCGTCTTCCAGCTTAACTGTGATGGGATTAACTACTTCACTTACTTTGGCCACGCCCATTTTTCTCATGGCTGAAAAGTCATCAGCAAAAACACTTTGTGCAAAAAACAGGTTGGTCAGAATGGAAAATATGGTTAAAATCTTTTTCATGATGATAAAGCGTTTCTTTTATATTTTTACTGCCGTCATATTGGCGCATAGTTTAACTGGTTGTAGCACAAATCCTGCGACGGGGCAAAGCCAGTTCACAGCTCTGATGTCACCAAGTCAGGAGCTACGGGTTGGCGCGCAAGAACACTCTAAAATTATAAAACAATACGGGCTTTATAAGGATGAGAAGCTTCAAAAATATATGAGCGCGGTCGGCCACAAGGTTGTTCAATATACCGAGCGTCCCGAGGTTAATTACAGCTTTCACTTACTCGATAGTCCTATGGTCAATGCTTTTGCCTTGCCAGGGGGGTATATTTATATGACGCGCGGGCTTTTAAGCTTGGCTAATAGTGAGGCGGAGATGGCTTCTGTACTTGCGCATGAAACAGGTCATATAACGGCGCGGCATTCGGCAGAACGCTATTCACGCGGGGTTGTGACATCATTAGGCGCGATGATTTTATCTACGGCGGTGGGGAGCTCTGGCGTGTCGCAGGCTCTTGGCGTTGGCTCTGATCTTTATATGAAGTCGTATTCCAGAGGGCAGGAAGCACAAGCTGATAGTCTCGGGATTCGCTATCTCTCGCGCTCGGGCTATACGCCAAAGGCTATGGCTGGGTTCTTGCGGAATTTACAAGCCGATAGTGTATTAGAGGCGGCGATAGATAAAAAGAAAACATCTGATGCAACGAATTATTTTTCCACCCATCCCGCAACAATAGAGCGCGTTAATAAAACAGTAAGTGAGGCGCGACAATATGCGGGGCAGGGCGTAGAAAATCGTGACAAATACTTGCGTATGCTTG
>JAMONE010000229.1 GCA_027066695.1 Micavibrio sp.
TGTAACGTAGAGAGAAAGCCGAAGACAGGCCATGAAGCCACATCTTTTTTAGCGACAAATGATGCGCGTAATATGCTGCCGATTACAGATATATCAAGATAAGATATATGGTTACTTACATAGATTGTTTGGCTTTGGTTATGTGGCGTTCCTATGATTTTGATTTTTATTCTGAATATAGCGCAAACCCCCATTTGCCATATCCACGGAAGTATATATGCCGCTTTACCTTTATAAACTAGCAATAATAACCATTGCATAGCTACGATAGGTACGGTTAACAATATAAATAAGAAAAATTTGAGCGCAGCTTTTAGTTTATTCATTACTTTTGCCCAGGCATAGATTTTTGGATCTTTCGCTCATAATATTTACGGTAGCGATCAGTCATTAGGCTGGTCTGCACGACAATGCACACATCAATAGTATTAAACTGATGGTCAATAACTGCGCCTTCACCAATTGTTGCGCCAAGCCGTAGATACCCCTTGATCAAAGGGGGGAGTGAGGCAAAAACTCTGCGCTCATTAATATCTTCTTTTTTTGCAATATTCATATCAACATATTGATCTTTCAGAGCAACAGGGCGGATATCTTTGGCGGTTGAATGAAAATGATGCAAATATGAAAGCTGGCTTGCGATTTCGTTAACATCAACGCCTTGAAAACTGGCGCAGCCAAACAGTAAATCGATATTATAATCTGTTATATAATCAGCAATACCTTGCCATAAAAGGTTAAGTATAGGCTTTGTTCTGTAATCAGCCAATACGCAAGATCGTCCAAGCTCTAGCAAAAACTGGTCGCTACTTATTAGTTTGTCGAGATTATACTCACCGCTGGAATAAAAGTTACCATGCTCTTCAGCGATATTTTGACGCAAAAGGCGGTATGTACCAACTATTTTTTCTGCGCCTGTTATGTTGTCTTTTCTTAATACTATCAAGTGATCTGTTATTTTATCAAAACCATCAAAGTCACGCTTTTGCGCGGCCATTTCAGAGCAGGGCTTAGCTCCGTATTCCTCATAAAACACCTGATAGCGAAGCTTTTGCGCCTCTATAATTTCTTCTGGTGATTGGGCTAGCCTGACATACGCGCTTATGTTTTCGCTGTTTGGCAAAGCTATTGCTGATGATACATTCATTAACGCGGTGTCTCGATTTCTAAATTAGCTTTTCATCCTAAAGAATAGCCGCCCGCGGTCAAGCAGTTTTTAAGATGGGAGTTTTTAAGATGGAATGCTATCTTCTGGTTCTTTGTTTTGTCTCTGCGCAATTATTTGGTCATGGTAATCTATCATTTGGTCATAATGCTCTAATTCTTTAGCTGTTTTACCTGTGATAACACCATAAAGTTCAGTTAATCTTGATGACATATGGGCGAAAGGCTCCCAAGCCATTAATATAGAATAAGTATTTGTTGCCGCCACTATATTGTCAGAGGTGGCTAAAGCATCCCAGTCGGTATATCCTGATTGGGCAACTTGTTGGAAGCCTTCTCCTATATTTCCAATATCAAGGGTATTTGATAGTTCATATGCGTGAGATGCTGTAAAGCCAGCTTCGGCACTAACCTTGATGGCCTCGCCTTTTGTCTCTCCTATGGCGTTTTTTAGGCTTGCTTTACTTGTTTTAACTTCTTCCACAAACCATGCTGGTATAATTCCACTTTCAATATGTTCATCAACCTCACCATTTTTAACTTGTTCAAAAAATATTTTTTGTTCAACGCTATATTTAGGGCTTTCCTTAAAAGGACTAAGGCTTTTAATTATTTTGGATGGGGCATCTGATATTTTATTGGCGGCGCTTATATAGCATTCAGGTGTTACCATGGCTGCGCACAGCATTTGATTTATATCTAATATTTTGGGATATAATTTACGGGCAGATTTAATAGCCTTATCTGATAATTCACTTATTGATGTAAAGTGTAAGTTGTAAATAGCATCCTTTAATTCCATTTCGCCGCGAGGCTTGTTTGAAAAAACTTTAAATTCTGTGGCAACTTTAGGTACGTTTTTTAATCCTTCTATTATTTTTCCAGAGCTTTTTGGATTTGTGATTTCGATTGAGCTTTTAAGTATGGTTGCAGTAGTCTTTATTAGTCTTTCCCCTATATAAAAGGGGGATGTGGAGATGTTTTTTGCTAGGTTTGTAAGACTTTCTGCTGGGTGATGCCTAAGGTTATATCCAACAGCTTTAATGCGTGCTTTTAATCTTTCTTTATTAACGAAAAGTGATCTCATTTGAATTAATGATTTTATGGTGCTAGGTTTATATTCTGATTCTAGTTTATAATTTGGAATTCCTTCAAAAAGCAGGCCTTCTTTATGCACATCTTTTTCAAGTTGTGTTGCTGCTGCGTCTTTACCAATATTTGCTACGTTATCTTCGTATTTCTCCAATAGCCCAAGGCAGCGATTAAGCCGAGCCCCATGCAGGTAAGTTTCCGTACATATGCCAGTAACAAGCCCAGCACCTAATGCTGCTGATGTTGCTATGGCAGGGCTAAATGGCTGCGTTGCTGCTACTAACCATGTTGGAATGTTGGATAAGGCATCAAGGCCTGCTGCTTTGGAGCTATTTTTAATGCCCTTTTGATAATGTATTATTGCGCGTTTTAATAGCTGAACAGCTTTTCTTTCATTCCATTCATCGCTTTTATGCTGACCAATTGGAATTGATATAGTAGGTTTTTCTTGTTGTGGATCTTCTTTGCTTCCTGACAAATTATCTACCCTGTTATTGAACAATGATCTTCTAGTGATAAGTCATCATTTCCATTGTTTATTTCGTTATTTATTGAATCTAATGTATCATCTTTAAATATAATATCTTTTTTAGCCAATGCTTCAATTAATGTATCGAGTGCCGCTTTAACTGCTTTTATGCTTTCTTCGCTATTTACCATTCCTAAAATATGGGACGCATTACCCTCTGATATTTCATTTTGGGTGATGCAACTCATATCATCTAGCATTTTACCGAATGTATTTTTACTAAAACAAACATGATTATTTTTTGTAACTAAAAGAAAATCCTCAAGTGCTTGAAGAATCTCTTTATCCTGATTTACAAATTTTATTTCTTGTTTTTCACCACTTACATTGAAAGTGAGTGTCAAGATATTAATTCTAACGCCCTCTTGTTCATCACCGTTCATATTATCCACCTAATTTAATTTTTTGATTAGGTATAAGGATACTTGATATATGTACCCTTAGTCAAGAATATATGGAAAAGATATATGATAGGGCGGGATTAAGTGGGTGGTGGTAACATAAGCTACACAAGATGAGAAAATGCGTTCACCACTTTGACATATATATCACGTTTAAATGGGACTATAAAATCAATAATTTCGCTTAAATCCATCCATTGCCAAGCACTAAACTCAGGGTGATCGTCTAAATTTAAATTTATATCGCTATCTTCTCCAGTAAATTTCATGGCCACCCATACTTGCTCCTGACCACGAAATTTACCATTCCACAGCTTGGAAATAAGGTGATCGGGTAAGTCATAGCGTATTTTATCTTCCGCTATCTCGATGATATCGGCTTTGCCTGTCCCTACCTCTTCTTGTAGTTCACGCAAGGCAGCGGCGACAATATCCTCACCATCGTCAATACCGCCTTGCGGCATTTGCCACGCGCCCGGCGTATCTATACGCTCACCAACAAAGACTTGACCTTGCTCGTTAAACAGCGCAATCCCAACGCAGGGGCGATATAAAAGATTATTTTTGTTAATGTTTGTCATTAGTAGATCTCGCCTTATGAAGCGGTAAGTCATAAATAGCGGAAACTGGAGCTATAATATAATCACTTTGTGCAACTTTTAAAATCCACACAGCCAGATTTTTAATAGTGTTAGGATAGCTGGGTATAACGGCAATGGCATTACCTTTTTTATGCGCTATAGCCTCTAGTGTTTCAAAGGAATTATATTCACCTTTAATTTTAAATATCTCCAGATCTGCTTTTATATATGGAGCAAACATAGAAAGAGCCTTATTCTCTATTGTTTTTGTGGCGTTAGGATTGATCTCAAAAAAGCCAAGTCCACGCGCATAAAGCTCATCAATTAAATTGGAATAATCTTCAGATACAACGCTTATAGTCTCATCAGTATAACTGCCAACCCCCACATAACCTCCTGTGCTAACTAAAGAGCGATACATCGCCTTTTGCTTTTTCTTAATAGAGGCATGGTGAAATATTGTATTTCGCCCTGCATCTGATGTAGCTTTGTTTTGAATTGGCATATTTATCCACACTTCATGTCCTTTATCCTGCGCCATTTTAATCCATTCATCAGGAAGATCAGAATATGGTGACAATAAAAATGAAACCTGAGGGGGTAATAAATCAAGCGCTGCTTCTGATCGCTCTCGTGATAAGCCATAATCAACAACCATAAAAGAAATTACAGGTTTAGTAAGTTGCCCAAAGGAAAAAGGGTGTTGATAGCCTCTAAAGCTGGTGAATTGATCAACCTCACGTATAATTGGTAAGTTCCCCATAGGGGTATCTTCATAAAGACCATTAATCAATATTGACTTAACAGAAGAGGAATCGTTGCGTTTTTTAACATCATTAACAAGGATAGCACTTATTTTTTTTTTGTAATCTATAGAAACTGTTTCCGTGGCAAGCTTGCTTTCAAGTTTTAAAATTACGGATGCTCCGCTCATATAAACATAAAAAAATATCAGCATATAAAGCACAGCAACAATGCCCAGCCCCATAGCAAGAGATTTTAGATCTATTTCTTTTGATGTTTTAACAAGAAAGCCAAGTGTCACATTACATTTATAACGTAAAAAGTCAGGATTAAAATTTGGCAGAGATGCTTTTATTTTTGCTATATTCATATTTCCCCTGATGTTCACCAAATTAACGTCTATTCTATATTTTTATTAATGTTGTGTGAAGGCACTTTCCAAATAAATA
The DNA here is from genome assembly GCA_027066695.1 of Micavibrio sp. GTDB lineage: Bacteria > Pseudomonadota > Alphaproteobacteria > Micavibrionales > Micavibrionaceae > UBA1672. The sequence continues at coordinate 4,961 of JAMONE010000229.1, forward strand.
TTAATGATATGTACGCATTAAACTAACAAGTTTGCCTTGGATTTTCACGCGTTCAGGTTCTAGTATTCGTGGCTCATAAGCGTCATTTTCAGGCTCTAACACGATCTTATTTCCTGCGCGACGTAAACGCTTAAGCGTTACTTCCAAGTCATCAACAAGAGCAACAACGATAGTGCCATTTTCAGCAGTATCGCATTTTTTGATTATAACAGTGTCTTGATCATGAATTCCTGCATTAATCATAGAATCACCGTCAATTGTCAGGGCATAATGCTCACCATTTCCAAGCATTCCTTGTGGTAATTGCATAACCTGTCCTTCATCACGCACAGCCTCGATTGGTGTTCCTGCGGCAATGCGCCCATATAACGGAATTTCTTCCAATGCTTCATTATTTGCAGCTTTTTGTGTCGCCGTTATATCGCGTGATTTATTGTTATCATCTTTAGCTTTAAAACCTTCAGGTAGGCGTTTAATTTCAATTGCGCGCGCGCGGTGGGGTAATCGCTCAATATAGCCACGCTCAACCAGCGCGGATATCAATCTATGGATTCCTGATTTAGACTTTAATCCTAGCGCATTTTTCATTTCCTCAAAAGAGGGGGGAATATCATCCTCTGACATTTTCTGATGAATATAAAGCAGTAAATCTTTTTGTTTTTTGGTAAGCATGTTCGCACCTATTCTAGGTTGAGGCAGTTGAATTAGATAAACTATACACTATTTGTTCTAGTTTAGTTCATGTTTTGTGTCAAGGGTGAATTTGTAGAAATTTGATAATTTACTTACCGAGCAGCTCATGAACGGCGGTTTCTATATCATTTTGGCGCACCAGGCTTTCACCGACAAGAAAGCCGTTATAGCCAGCCTCATGAAGATTTTTAAGCGTTTCGTTACCATCAATACCGCTTTCAGATATTTTGTAAGTCGAATCGGGGATGCTCATTAATAGGTCGTAGGATGTATTAATATCGGTTTTCATTGTTTTTAAATTACGGTTATTAACGCCGATCATC
>JAMONE010000230.1 GCA_027066695.1 Micavibrio sp.
TAACGCACCAAAGCTTGCCCAGTCTCGCCTTGCTGCGCCAATAATCCAGCAGCATTAATATTTGTCATGTCACGCAGCCCATTATGAAGATTTGGCAAAACTTCTATTAAATCCGCAGCATTATAATTTGTATTATCAGTAACACTTAGAAACAAATTTGTTTGCGCCGTATTCTTTGATATTTTCCATGAGCCATAACCAGCATTAACCGCCGTTCCCAAAATTAAAATCAACAAAAAACCAATAAAAAACCCGCCATATTGTTTCCAGAGCTTTTCTATACGCTCTTGTTTCATTGCTTCGTCTACTTCGACAAAAATATTGCTCATGGCTATGCCCTTAAATAATAATTTATGAATGAAGACATCATAATCATATTTCCACATTAGGCTAGTATTTTGTTTATGTTTTCCACTTTATAGAGCATCCCATAGATGGGTTTTGCAACGCTTGAACTGCGTTTTTATCTTTTATTTCAAGCATGGCATTTAAAAGCTCTGGAGTAGTGCTTTCATCGGCAGCTTTATTTGCCGCGCTATCGAGCCTTCCACGGTAATTCAGCTTTCCATTTTTATTAAAGCCAAAGAAATCTGGCGTACATACCGCGCCATAAGCTTTGGCAATTTCTTGTGTTTCATCAATAAGATAGGGGAAGGTGAAATTATTATCAGAAGAAAAAATCTTCATATTATCGAAGGAATCTGCGCCATATGCATCCGTATCATTACTCATGATGGCTACGCATCCAATCCCATGATTTTCAAGGGCTGCGCATGTTTTAACCAAGCGATCTATAATCGCAATAACATATGGGCAGTGATTACATATAAACATCACTAGCAATCCATGCTCACCCATACAATCATTTAGCGAATATATATTCCCGTCAATATTTTTCAAAGAAAAATCAGGCGCATTAAAGCCATCAATTTTCTCAGGTGTATGCATCAAAACCATGGTATTCTTTCCTTTTTATAATTAATTTGTTACAATGAATATATGACATTTGAAGTAATTCACAATATTGAATTTTCTAAATCTTCTGGTTTTAGCTCAACACAATTCAAAAAGCTGGATCAGCTATATTGTTTGGCGGCATCCAACAAAACCCTAACATATCGCACAGTAGATTGTGATTTTGATGAGGGCGTTGCCACTTACACTTATTATAAGTCAGAATACCAATCCCCATATTTGCAATTTATTATAAGACAAGTAGGGCCGCGCACCACTATGTTTGAGCTGTTTAAGCAAGGCAAAGGACGCATTGTTAAGTCAGGTGTTTTTGATCGTGCATATGAGCGGCTAAGCAAAGAAATAGGCGCATTAAATTAGGGGCTGTCTATTTCATTTACTTATATGATATGATTTGTTTTTATTTTATCGAATGACAGGCAAACCATAGACATGTTATCAGCTTTTTCAAAATTCAGCATTTATGCATTAGCAGCAATCGCTGGCGCGTGTATATCAACGCCCTCATTTGCAGAATATAAGGATAATTATGTTGGCGATATGCAGACATATATTGCTGTTTACGAGGATACTCTTGTTCATCTTGCACGCAAGCATGGACTTGGCTTTGTCGAGGTAAGAGCCGCCAACCCGACGCTTGACCCGTGGATACCGGGCGCAGGCGCAAAAATTATTTTGCCAAAGCGTCACCTGCTACCCGATGCTAAGCGTGAAGGGCTTGTTATTAATCTACCCGAAATGCGTATTTATGGCTTTTTGAACGGTAATAATGCGCCATTTACTTATCCTCTAGGAATTGGCCGCGAGGGGTTGGGCACTCCTATTGGTAAGACTACGATTGTACGGAAAAAAGAAAAGCCAACATGGCGACCAACGCGGCGCATGCGTGATGAAGACCCTAAGCTTAAGGCTGTTGTCCCGCCTGGGCCAGATAACCCGCTGGGAACACACGCGCTATATCTTGGTTGGCCGACATACGCCATTCATGGAACTACTAAACCATATGGCATAGGACGTAGGGTAAGCAGTGGCTGTATACGCATGTATCCAGAAAATATTATAAAATTATTTGAGCAAGTTCCCATTGGCACAAAAGTAAATGTTATAAATCAACCAGTTAAAGTCGCATGGATCGGTAATGAGCTATATTTAGAAGCTCACCCTGAAATGGGTCAAGCCATAAATATGGAAGAAAATGGCACAACAAAGCATAAAAAAATTAGTGATGAGCAGCTAGCTCTTATTAATGATAAAGCGGGAAGATACAGCCATTTACTGAATTGGCCACGTATTCGCACTGCTATGCGTGAACGTAATGGCTATCCAGTGCGAATTGCTAAATATTTTGATGATATTATTCAAAAAGAGTCAGGTGATACAGCAAAAATAAAGACCACCGCTGATAACTCTTCATTATAAAATTATTGGCGTTGGTTGCGTTAATGTATAGTATTTTAATTAAGAGCAAGCCAGCACCTGTCATCTCGAACATGTTAGTGGAGAGATCTTATACCAATTAGGATTCATAGAATGATGTTATCCATGGAAAAGCTGTGATAGATTGGACGATTTTGTACTATTATTAACCTAAACTACTATATAATGAGTTAAATATTACTTACTTTTAATAAGCAACTCTGCGATTTGCACGGTATTGAGAGCTGCGCCTTTGCGAAGGTTATCGGATACGCACCAGAAATTAAGACCGTTTTCAACGCTGATATCCTCGCGAATACGTGAAACATAGACATCGTCTTCGCCCTGCACTTCTTGCTGGGTTACATATTCAAGCTCTTCATTATCAAGATCGACAACTGTTATTCCTTCAAATTCGCGCATAGCGGCTCTCGCCTGCGCAGCAGAAAACTCATTTTCCAGCTCAACATTAATCATTTCGGCGTGACCGACAAACACAGGAACACGTACGCATGACGCACAAACTTTAATTGATGAGCCAAGAATTTTCTTTGTCTCGACAACCATTTTCCACTCTTCCTTAGTCATGCCATCATCCATAAACACATCGATTTGCGGAATAGCATTAAAAGCGATTTGCTTTGGATATACAGACGGAGCAATAGTATTATTCATATAAACGCTCTTCGTTTGGTTGAATAGCTCATCCATTGCCACTCTGCCTGATCCTGATACGGATTGGTAGGTGCTTACTACTACACGTTTTATTTTGGCGGCATCATGCAATGGCTTTAACGCCACCACCATTTGTATGGTAGAGCAATTAGGATTGGCAATTATCCCGCTTTTTGTGTGATCTTTGATAGCTTCAGGGTTAACTTCAGGCACTATCAAAGGCACATCGGGGAACATGCGGAAGTGGCTGGTGTTATCAATAACAACTGCGCCTGCTTTTGCAGCTATCGGTGAATATTTTGCAGATATTGCGCCGCCTGGTGAGGATAAAACAATATCCACGCCTTTAAAATCGAACTTGGCAAGGTCTTGAACCTTAAGGTTTTTATCACCAAAGGATACTTCTTTGCCTATTGAGCGTTCGGACGCTAATGCTATTACGTCATCCACGGGGAAATTACGCTCATGCAAAATATTGAGCATCTCATGCCCGACATTACCTGTTGCTCCAACAACTGCGATTTTATAGCCCATTTCAAATACTCCTCTAGTTTTTAAAAACGCGTAATTTTCCGCGAGCTTGCAGTCGCAAGCTTTATAGTGTTTATGAAATTAATAAACTGTGATAGTCTATCGCACCTATATATAGCAAGCATTCTTTATAAAAACTTCGAATCATGACATCAAAAAAACCACATAAAACAGTAGCAGAATTAGAAAAAGCAATTGAGCAAGCCGATGCAATAGCAGCGCAGAAATCTAATTTTCTGGCTACTATGAGCCATGAGATAAGAACGCCGATGCAAACTATCTATGGTTTGCTTGAGTTGATCGCGCTGGAAAAGCCGTCAGAGAATGTTGCCTCTATGGTCAAAACAGCGCAAAGCGCATCCAGCTCGCTACTTGAAATTCTTGATGATGTTTTGGATGTTGCGAAAATGGACGCGGACGCGATGGAGCTGGATATACTGGAAGTTCCTGTGCGCTTGCTTGTGCGCGGTATGTTAGAGGCTCTGTCAGTTAAGGTTCGCGGGGCGCATGTGACGCTGATTGACGATATCGGCACGGATGTCCCATTTGTTGTTAAGGGCGACCCTAAACGTTTACGTCAGGTTTTAATGAATTTATGCGGTAATGCTTTGAAATTCACTCATGAAGGAAAAGTTACGGTGCGCGTTAGCACAAAAGTGCAGCATATTAAAAACTTTAAACATGGGCTGGGCTTGCGCTTTGAGGTTATTGATACAGGAATTGGCATGGACGGGCAAACCTGTAACAAGCTGTTCAGCTCTTTCACGCAAGCAGATAGCTCGACCTCGCGTAAATATGGCGGTACAGGGCTTGGGCTGTCTATTGCGAAAAAGCTGGTTAAACTTATGGACGGTGAAATCGGCGTTATAAGTGCGCAGGGGAGTGGCTCTGTTTTTTGGTTCGAAATCCCTACCGAAGAGGTTAGCACAGATCAAAGCACGGTTGATTTGCCTGACCTTGTCGGTATTTCAGTATTGTCAGTGGAAGATCACCCGCAAGGGGCAAAGGAAATTCTGACCTCGCTGCGTTCTATGGGCGCAAAAGTAGAAAGCTGTGGCACGTATGCTCAAGGGCTGAAACTTGCCAAGGCTCACCCCTATGATGTTGCTGTAATTGATCAGGGCTTGCCCGATGGTCTGGGGCTTGATTTAATCCGCGAGATACAAAAACTGCGCCCGTTCATGGGCATTGTCATGTATACGGTTCGTGATGATATCGGGCTATCACATAGCTTACATTCGCTGGGCGCAGCTTATCTAACAAAGCCCGCTAGCCGTGCAGGTCTGGGGGAAGCCGTCAAGAACTCGGCGCGGCAACATGTCGGAATTATTGATGGGCCTACACGTTTATTAATTGCCGAAGATACGCCAAGTGTTCGCGATATTTTAAAACGCCAATTAGATAATCTCGGTGTCGGTGCAGATTTTGTTGCTGACGGTAAACAAGCATTAGAAGCACTGAAAAGCGGTAGATACGGCATATTATTCACTGATTTGCATATGCCAGAAGTTGACGGCTATGAGTTAACTAAAATAGTGCGTCAAAAGGAAGAGGGTACGGATAAGCATTTCCCCATCATCTCATTAACCGCAGATGTGCAAATGTCACAGCGCGAGACATATACTCGTCATGGCTTTGATGAATGCTTGTTAAAGCCTGTATCATTGGGGCAGCTACGTGGCTTGCTTATCAGGTGGCGTTTGCTGGATGAAAGCAATATAAATAAAGAAGATAGCGGCAATGAGATAGAGTTAGAAGTTGAAGATGAATTATCAATAGATCGTGCATGCTTAATAAGAAATATTGGTGCAATAGATGAAAACACGATTGAAATGATGGAAATGTTTGTTGATATGACATCTCCTATAATTGCAAAGATAAAAGACGAAAACGACCATAATGCCCTATCCGAGCTTGGCCATAGCCTAAAGGGCGCGGCGCGTTCTGCTTGTTGTAATATGTTGGGTGATTTGGCGTCTAGGCTTCAAGACGATGCGCATGGAAATAAGAATTGCACCATCGTGGTTGAAGATATAATCAAAGAATTTGAAAAAGTTAAGGTGGATATTAAGGCTTTGTAGGAGGTGATGTGACTACACTATTCTGGACAGAAAATGTACGAAGTGATATGCCCCTATAAAGTAGGACACCTTGTATGATAAAAAACAGAAGCAAGGAGATTAAGTTATGTCACAAGGTTATTACACGGAAGAATTCAAGCGCGATGCGGTTACTCAAGTCTGTTAACGCGCGTGCAATATTGACCCATTAGATGGGTAAAAGCGCGTCTAAAATTGACCCACCTTATGGTGTTTGATTTGAGATGTGGATAACTCAT
>JAMONE010000231.1 GCA_027066695.1 Micavibrio sp.
TAAAACATTGCAAGCTGGGCAGGCTTGTATAGCAACTGTGACTTGGGCGCCAAAACAAAAAGGGCCATCAACTGGGGTTTTAGTTGTTAAACATAGTGGTGCAACTGGCCTTGCTAGTGTTTCTTTATCTGGTAATTATGTTCCTGATTTAGTCAATGAGGCTGATATTTTTCCTGAAGCTGTTCCTGGCAGAGGGCTTTTAGTCTCTTCGCAGGTTGAGGTGCAGTTTGGCTCTGAAATTTCTTCTGCTTCAACAATTACGGTTTCTTTGGTTAATACGGGTGATTCTGCATTGACGCTTAATGATATAAAAATTTCAGGATCTGATAATGGTTTAAGTATAGGGGCTAATGGATGTACAGCTGGTCTTGTTTTAGACCCGATAGAGGCTTGCCCGTTGACATTGACTTGGTCGCCTACGCGTTTAGGTGCGTTGTTGGATGATGTGCAAATTTTACATGATGGCGCGCGCGGTATTTTGGTTTTGCCCGTGCGCGGAGATTCGGAAAATGTTGTTAGTCAGGATCAAAAAGCAATTGTTTTATCGACAACAACTCACGTTATCGGGCGTGACGATGTTGCTGTGATGCCTAATGCTGCGAGTAAAAAAAGCGATGTCACTGACAAAAAGCCTAGATCAATGCAACGTCAGGCTAGCGCGATTAGTTCGCTAGATGGTTTAAAGATAACGTCTTTTTCTGCTAAGCGTGCAATTGTTAATGGCCCGGGTGGTTCTCGTTTAATATTTGATAAAGAGCAAGTTATGCTCGGTGGCGTTATTTGGGATGTTGAAATTCAAGTAAATGGTATTGAATTTGCCAGCAGTGGTGATCGAGTGCTGCTTTTGTTTGATCGTTCATTATCTTCTCTAAATCGTATTTCAGGAAAATCTTCCAGCGGTTCATCCAGTAATTCCAATACTGTAAATTAGGTTATATATATGACAGATAAAACCTCAACATCGGAAAAACCTGATCGTTCAGAAGATGCTGTTCTTGAACGTTCTTTAAAACGTAGACGCGCACGTTTAAGCGAGGGGCGTGATCGTTACCTTGATATGGTGCAGCGTGAACGTGCGCTTATGCTTGAATATGGTGTTGCGCGTTCAACCGAGCAGTTGTTAGATATGGCAGGCGCGGCTGTTATTTCTGATTTGGATGATGAAATAATCAAAGACCGCGCAACTGGCGACCAGCTTCGTGCGGTGCTGCCCGTTCAGTCTTGGTTACCTTTAAGTATTCACCTTATATCACTAAGAGATAGCGTGCTGCGCATTGCGTCTTTGCATGAAATGAATGATAAGCAAATAGAAACATTGATTTCTATCGCTAACCGAAGTGGTTTTCATGTTAAGGCTGTTGAAATTGAAGTTTGGGATCGTAAAGAGCTTAGCGATACTTTGCGCTCTGTTCATGATTTATCGGCGGATCGCTGTGAGAAGACGCTGTCTCTATGGCTTTCTGATGTTGATAATGGATTGTTACTTAATCAGTTTCAGCGCGATATGATGGCCGAAGCTTTGCAGATGCGGGCTTCTGATATACATCTGGTTCAAGATAATAACCCCGATGCGCCAAACTGGATACAATACCGAATTGATGGTGATTTATTGCCCATGCACTTGCTTCCTGCGGAGGCGATGGCGCGTTTAACTACTTTGCTTAAGCGTGATGCAGGGCTTAACTTTGGTGATCGTGTAACGCCAAAGGATGGCCGCTTTGGTTTTCAATGGCAGGGACGTGCAATTGATGTTCGTGTTGCAGCAGGCCCGCAGGCGCAAGATGGCGAGAAGTTAACACTGCGCTTGCTTGATCGCGCTGCGCTTAAAGGTTTTGATGATCTGTTTCGCCGTCATGAAGATGTTGCAGATTATTTGTCTAAATTGCTTTCGCCAGAAATTAAGGGTGGCGGTGGACTTATCCTTCTTTCAGGGCCAACAGGTTCTGGTAAGACAACAACTCTTTATGCGTGCGTTCAGCAAATAGATCGCCGCCGTCGCCATGTTTTAACTATTGAAGATCCGATTGAATATGAGCTTCGTTATGCGACGCAGTGGCAAGTGCGCCCTGGTATGGTCGGCGGAGAGTTTGCCGATCTGATTCGCGCGGCTATGCGCCATGATCCTGATTATATCGTGATTGGTGAAATGCGTGATGGTGATACTGTGGAGACAGCTCTTCGCGCGGCGGAATCGGGTCATACAGTTATATCAACTGTTCACGCTGATACTGCTTTGCAAACTTTTGAGCGTTTGCGCTCTTTAATGCCTTCCGAGCGAGAGCGTTCCTCTACATATACGCTAGCGCAGCAAGTTGGCGCAATATTAAATCAGCGTTTGGTTAGAACGCTGTGTCAGGGCTGCGCTCATAGAGTTAAGGCATCGGATATTCTTGATGATGATGCGATAGCTAGTCTTGGTATTGATCCTGATTGCGGGGTGCGTAAACATAATACTAGTGGCTGTGACCTTTGTGGTAGAACTGGGATATCAGGGCGGACATTGCTTCTTGATGCGTTGCTTATAACATTGGGATCGGGGCAGCGTAATAGTATTTATGAATCTTTGATAGGCAATGTTAATGACGTACTTAAAGAAGAAGGTGTGATTGTTCATAATCGCAGAGAAGGGCTGGTTGATCTTGTTTTATCAGGGTTAATAGATCCGCAAGCAGCCATATCTCATCTTGAGGAGTGATGCTTTATGCAACAATGGCTAGCAGAAATAGCATATGAAACAACATCCGGCCCTAAAAGAGTTACAGAGACTTTTTACCTGCCAACCATGGAAGATGTGCGTAATGAAGTTATTAAAAAAGGCGGTTATATCCTTAATATAAGGTCATATTCCAGATCACCTTTGGAGAGGCTTCTTGCGCGTTCGGCTTGGTGGCAAGTGCAGTTATTGCGCGGTATACAGTTCAGGGCAACATCGACTTCACCAGGGGTTGCGCTTTGGAAGATTATTCAAGCAGAAACAAATCCGCGTCGCCAAAATATACTTGCGCCCGCGCGTGAGGCTTTATCAAGAGGGCTTAGCGTTATTGACGCGCTGAAGGCTCTTAATATTTTTGATCATGGAACTTTAGCTATCCTCGCAGGGTCGGAAAGAGCAAATAAATTAGCTGAGGGGATTCCTCATGCTATTCAATCAATTACGCAAAAACGTAAAAACACCCGCGCTATTGTTGGCACTATGTCATGGCTTGGCTTTGACGTGTTTTCGATTGTGACTTCGCTTTGGGCGGGAAAAGGTATGGTGCTTGGCTGGTTTAGAGATAATAAGCCAACCAATGTAGATGAGCTGGAAAAATTTGAGCGTGTTGTTAATAATCTTGAGCTTACTTGGGATATATTGATATGGAGCTCGGTAGCATCAGGAATTTTTTTGGTATGGTGTATTTTCTCGTTTTGGATAAATCGAGGCAAGAAAGATTGGCCAACTGCAAAAGTTGTACGAAAAATACCTCTTATTGGTTCTTATATGCGTGACTTAGCTTTTGCTGATTCTATGATGGCAGCATCACGAATGCTTACAGGCAGAGTTCCTATTGATGATACTTTGGAGCAATCTGCGGATGCGTCATCTTCTCCTGATGTCGCAGCTTATTGGCTGGAGGCATCATATAATCTTGAGCGCGGCGTTGGCTTAGGGGCTGCGCTTGATCGTGCGCCTTTAACGCGTAGTGAGCGCCTTGAAATTGCGGGCTTGTCTGATCTTGGACAAGTTGCTACAGTGATGGAGTCTATTGCGGAAATGCGTAGTGCCTCGGCGAAAACACGGCATAAATTTATTGTCTGGATTGCATTTGGTATAATGGGAATATTTCTAGCAATTGCGTTTGGTAGTGCAATTTACGCCTTAACGGTTATGAATATGAGTATGGATTCTATGATGGGTGGTCTTATGCAGGGAGCTATGTAATTGTCTCTTATAAAAAATAGTACTAAAGATAATAGTGCCCTCCCCCCTTCTAAAGAAATTTCTGAGGGTAAAAAGCCTTCCCCAAAGCTTAAGGCGGGGTTAGCTAATTTTCTTGCTGGAGAAGCCAAAGATTTTAATCCGAATTTACAGCCCTATCTTCCCCAAGATTTAATTGGTGGTTCTTTGCCGCATATTTTAGGATCTGAAGATGAAGCTGTTTGGAACGCCGCATCTCAGGCTTGTGGCACAGAAAAAGTGCATTATAAATATTCCGTTGATGAAGGGCGCGTGTGGTATTTGGCATGTCCATCGGCTTCTATGGCCTCTAACCCTGATAGCTGGTGTCCACTAGCAGCAGCGCTTCCAGGGAATAGTGAATATTGGGATAAGGAAACAGTTTATATTTATGAGCAAGAGGGGCAAGCATCTGCTCTTAGATGGGATCCTGAAACTGGCCGTATGCAAGTGTTTTTAGGGGCAGCGCGTACTATTTTACCGCGTATTCAAAGTATGGATGCTAATTTCGTAACTATAAATCCAGATGTTGCGGATGTAATACCTTGGCGTAACCGTATGCTTAAAACAGAGCTGCTATCTCGCGCTGTTACTCGTATGCTTATTTTATCAGGTGTGTCTGTTGGGGCTTTGGCCGTTCTTATTTTATTAATTAGCATTATATCACTTGGTGTTATTAACCATGATTTATCGGATATAAAGAAAAACACTGATAATGCTGCGCTTGAGCTTGTTGAAAGCGCAACCAATGTTATGCAAAGTGATTCTATCAAGCATATGGTTCGTGTGCAGCAGCTACTTGATAAAGTTGCGCTATCTAATGGATATCTTGTGCGTTATGAAGTTTCAGGTAATAGGGTTGAGTGGAGTGCAATTGTTCCACAAGGCCTTGCCAGCACTGCTATAAGAGATACTACTTTCAGAGTTATAGAAGCAGGCCGTGCTAGAACATTTGCTCCAAAGGTGGTCGGAGCAGAAGATGGTGATAATGTTAGAATTGATGGAAAGAGGTAGGTTATGTTGGTAGCTCTAATAGTACAATCAGGAGTGTTCTCGTGCAATTAAAGGAATCAAAAAAATTTAATTGGAAGTCATTAAATAAATTCGTTAGCCCCAAAGCTATGGATGATATGAATGATTTTATTGAAAGGCTGCCCCAAAATACAAGTAAATCACTTTTGATTATAACGGCTGCTATATGGGGGTGTGTCGCAGTATTGGGGCTTTATACTACGGTTAAAATGCAGGAATTTTCTGAATTATCAGTTGAGCGTGATAACGCTAAAGCTTTATTGCCAGCTGTTCCGAAAATACAAGATAAACCCGTTAGGGCGCGTGATGTTCAATCCTTTGTGGATGAATTGCAAAAAATATATAAAGGCCTTGAAATAAAGGGTAATTCATCCAACATTATCATACGTGCGAAATCTACCTCTTTATTTGGACAATTCCGCGAAGCTATTGGACATGTGCAAAATGGTGGTTTAGGGTGGCGCGTTGATGTTGAAAAATTATGTGTTGGCAGGGAATGTAAGCAGTTTCCTTTATCAGCATCGTTGAAGATTAATACTGTTTCTGTAGAGCGAAGCAAAAAGTAGTTATTAAAAGAAAGCCTTTTAGACATGCTTAAGAATTTTTTTAATGAGGATGGCAATGTTCTGTTTTTGATTTTGATTGCAGTGGCACTTTTTGCGGCTCTGTCTTATGCTGTGACATCTTCAACACGCTCTAGCGGTGGTAACAGTAACGAAACAAACCTTATTAGTAGTGCGCAAATTACGCAATATCCAGCGTCGGTTAGTACTGCTATTTTCCGTACAGTAGTTTCTGGCACTGCGGTTAGCGAGATTAGGTTTAATAGACCATCAGAATATGCAAATTTAGACTCAACATCTATTGGTGTG
>JAMONE010000232.1 GCA_027066695.1 Micavibrio sp.
CAAACTTGATAAATGGAACGCTCCTGAAATCAGCGACGGATATAATGATAACTTCCCCCACTTTGAAGGCGAGATATTAAATGGCTCGAATGAGCCTATTATCATAGATAAAGTAAGCATTAAAGACGGCTATTTCCTCGCCACGGCATTAGGGTTAAAACAGCTCGACAAACATCAAAGACATATGGGTTTGTTGAATATTAACGGGCAATTTGATGATTTATTGAAATGGATAAACACCGCGCAGCAAGAGCATTTTATTACCGAAAAATGTACTCAAATATTTAGTGTTGCCGACAACGCACATGATTTGCATAAAAAAATGGACAAGCAGAAGGATATTCATATAGACTTACAAAATGATAAATGGGGGCCAAGCGAAACCAAAACCCATATAGAAATTAGAGAGACTGAGTGATTATCTATGGCAGATATACGATTAAGCGATGAATTTAAGGGTAAAGCTGGGAAGCTATGGAGCGATATTAAAACTATCTTACCATCAGGTGACACAAAATGGAGAGAAGACCTTAAATTTGCATTAAAAATGCTTGAAGGTGAGCTTAATGATAACCAAAGAAAAGCTATCTCAGGCCATGCTTCGGCAACATTTTTACAAGACTTAAATAAAGGAGATCTTCCATTATCTAATTTACTAACACATTCTTTTAAAGACCCCATTATAAAAAATGCAGAAGCAGATTTTCTTATTCAAAGAAATTTATTAAGTAATATGCAAATTTTAACAATGCTATTATCTTTAAAAGAGGTCATGCAAGATAATATGCATAACTACCCCCTATTGCTTGGTGAAGAATTACCGCAAACTGTGCGTAATATACTCACCCAATACGAAGACAGTATAATCCCGCAAATTAATACAATGATTGAAGAATTATCAAATGACTCCAGTATAAACCCAGATGATATTACAATAGACACACTAACTGGAAACGAACATCTAGGCAGATTGCCCGAGGATGTTTTTACAAATATTAATATATAGAATGCTCTGCAAAACTTGTTTAAAGGAGCAGTCATTCCGAAGGCACACGAAGCATACTTAACGAACGGGATCTAATATTGAAAATTTGCACCTTTAAAGTAGGAGCAGATAACACGGTTAATATCCTCGAGGAGTTGCTTATTTCCGTGCAAAGTACGAATATTCACCAATTAAAATCGCGGAGATGGCGGCTTTCTTTGTAACTTTCTTAATTCAAATTAATATAATCACCTAATTTTGACAAATCTTGCAGAGTATTCTATGGTTATATAAACAAATGTTATATGGGTTTGATATGAGCATAAAAGCACAAGCATTAGCATTGCTACTAACAACAACAGCATCCAGCGCGGTTACGGCTGGCCAGCAAAGCTATGTAGATGAGTTTATAGCTGCAAATTCTGGCAACACCCCGCCAACAAGCGAAACTAACTGCACTAATAATAATGATAGCGTAATGGCAGCTTTTAGGTGCATTGACGATAAAATAACAGATTTAGAAACCGTTAGAGACGGACACCGAACATACCAAATCAAGCATGGCCATCAAATTATTGTTAGAGATGATTACTACACGCATGATAGACATATCAACCAAGAACATAACGTTAGAGAAAAAACAGAAATGATGACAACACTCTGTAATGGTCTTTACGTAAATCTGGAAACTATGGGCAATAATATTGAAGATGAGCTAGGCCATTTCTTTAATAAATTTTCCAAATCACCTAACCATGCTTTAGATATGCATTTTAATAGGAAATTAAGTGACATTAAAAGCTTCGTCACAAACATATGCCATGAGCCATAAGCCCCTACCCCTCCCAACCAACGCCGCGCAGCTTTTCATCGAAAAGCCTTAGGGTTTTATTGTCAGGGCAAACGATTCTGACATCTTCGAAACTTTCTTCCATGCGCTCACTTATGCCTTGACAGACCAGCCTTGCGGCTTTTACTTTTGGATATGCGCCTTTTCCTGATCCTAGCGGAGGGAATGCCACACTCTTAAGCAACATGCATCGCGAAAGCTCCATAATTTTGCGTACAACCCCCGATAAATGCGCATCATTCATATCAAATTCAGTGCGAAAATACGGTAATACACCAACAAATATATGTTTTGCAGGTAAATCAAACGCAGGAATAGCATAAACATCACCTATTTTTGGCTTATATATATTATCCAGAATAAATTCATCCAGATTATGCCCGCACGCCTCCATAACAGCTTGGTTAATACTCCCCTTATAATCCAACGTTTGCGGGATGAGTATAGCTATCGCGTCAACATCTTGCTCTGTAATATCTCCTTGAATTAAATGGATACGCTCAAGAAACGATTTGGAGGACTGGCCAGATTTTGATATCACTAATTTCATGATAAAATATTATACGATGATTCTTAACTTTTCCTTTATTTTTATAAGCTTTTTTGCTTACACGCAAAGCCACGCTGCTGGACTTGCCATGCATGGGCAAGCAAAATACAACAAAACAAACACGCATCTTGAATATGCTAACCCCGATGCGCACAAAGGCGGGGCATTAAAAATCGCAGCTATAGGCACGTTTGACAGCCTTAACCCCTACTCTATTAAAGGCATAGCGGCAAAGAACATGAACCTTGTTTATGATCGTCTAATGCGCCGAGTTTGGGATGAACCATTTACCATGTATCCGCTGATAGCCGAGCATATAGAAGTAGCGGATGATCGCTCATCCATCACATTTCACATTAATAAAAAAGCACGCTTCCATGATGGCTCGCCCATCACGGCGCAGGATGTTTTATTTTCCTACCAGACATTAAAAGAATATGGTCGCCCTAATATGCGTAATATTTACAAGCTGGTATCAAGTACAGAAATACTCGGCTCACACGAAATAAAATTCAGCCTTGGCGAAGGTAAGACCCGCGAAACAGTAATGATACTCGCCATGATGCCTGTGTTATCAAAAGCATGGTGGAGCGAGCATAACTTTGATTCCACCATAACCGAGATACCTTTGCTTAACGGAGCTTATCGCATAAAAGAATTTGAAATAGGTCGCAAAATCACTTACGAGCGCGTCCCTGATTATTGGGCAAAAGACTTATTTGTGAATATTGGGCAATATAACTTTGATAACATCACATACGAGTATTACCGTGATGACACAATCGCGCTAGAAGCTTTCAAAAAAGGTGATCTAAACCTCCGCCGTGAATGGGATGTCGGTAAATGGCGCACAGCCTATAAAGGGATGATCGACGATAATGTACGCTTCAACTCCCCTCATCAAAGACCAGAGCGAGCGCATGGCTTTATATTTAATCTACGCCGCCCGCCCTTTGATGATATCAATGTACGCAAAGCTCTCTCACTTGCCTTTGATTATGAGTGGATCGGCAAAAATATTTTCCACGGTGAGTTTAAGCAAATCAAAAGCTTTTTCCCAAATTCTGTTTTAGCATATCCGATATTATATGAAGAAATGCCAACATCTTTTAGGCAAAAATTAAAGATGGCGGCAGATATTTTACAAGACTCTGGCTGGGTAATTGAAAACGGCAAGCGAATCAACAAAGATACGAAAGAACCTTTAAGCTTTGAGCTTATGATCTCCACGAAGCAAGAAGAAAAAATTGCACTTACATATCAAAGAACATTAGAGCGACTAGGCATTAACATGCGTATCCGCATGAATGATAGCGCGACATTCCAAAAACGAAAAAGCAATTATGATTATGATATGATCGCATTTTACTGGCAAAACAGCCTGTCCCCTGGAACAGAACAAATGCTGTACTGGTCATGTAAATCAGCGGATAAGCTGGCAAGCTTCAATTTTTCAGGCATATGTAACCCAAAGTTAGATGGCTTTTCAAAGGCAATTTCCAATGCAAAAACCTATGATG
This sequence comes from Micavibrio sp., assembly GCA_027066695.1. GTDB lineage: Bacteria > Pseudomonadota > Alphaproteobacteria > Micavibrionales > Micavibrionaceae > UBA1672. Next base: position 3,906 of record JAMONE010000232.1, read on the forward strand.
AGTTAACTAACTATGCACATAATATTGATCGCATATTACTTTCCGAATACATATCTATACCCTTGTTTTATAAGGGCGTTGATTATATAGCCTACCATAAAAATATTAAACATAGCGATATCACTCCGACATATGGCGCAGTGATTGAAAGCTGGTGGATGGGTAAAATGCCTTAAGGTCTCCACAGGAAATAAACTTTATTTTTTATAATTATGTTGAGTCTAAGTTATATCCTTGTTATGATTCTATCTAGTTTTATTCGAAACAAAACACGAAGATTTTCCCATGATGATTATGCGTCCTTTTCTAACTTTAGTTTTAGCTCTAACTTTTGCCCTTCCTGCCGTTGCTGGTGTTAATGATGATATTGAGCAAAAAGGCCAATATTGGCAAAGAGTTCACACCTCATCCGCTCTATTTTTACGCGGACCTAAAGCACAGCAAATGCTTAACAGGAATATTGCACGATGTGTTACAGAGCTAAGAGAGCTTGAGCGTTTAGGTTCGGTAAAAAATGCCATCCCTGAATATTTAGAAGGATTAGTACTTAGTGAAGATGAAGCAAAGCTTGCTGGTTGGGACACTCCCGAGCGTGACAAGGAGCTGTTTGCAGAACATTCCGACTATATAGATTTCGAAGGATGCATGCTTGCAAAAGGATGGGAGCGTATCAAATTTGTTCCCTTCGACGTTGCTGGACAAGCAAATGAAAATTACAAAAAAACTCATACAAACCATAGAGATAAAGCCCGTAAAGGTGCTTACAAAAAACCTGTTAAGAACGACTACAGCAATCTTAACGACTAATAATTGTTGAAATAATATTTAAGAGCTGGCCGTTATACGCGACCAGCTTTTTTTTATGGCACGTGTTACCATATCAACGCTTAAGCTATTCATTAAACATGGCGTTGTTTTGCTGTCATACTCTTCAAAATCGATCAGCTCGTCAAATGTTTCTGGCGTAGAGATATAAGCTGCATTTTTACCCCACGGCCTATAAATATGGGGATAGCTAGGGCCAAATAGTCCAAATGTAGGAACGCCAACAGCAGCCGCGCAATGCATAAGGCCTGAGTCATTACCTATATAAAAATCACAACGCGCAATTGCCGCCGCAGCCGTAGCAGGATCGCACTTAGCTATAATATCAATGCGCTTACCCTCAGGGATAGAAGCAAGCACCTTTCGCGCGGCCTCCTCCTCATTAGGGGCGGCAAACACAGCCACGTGCGCATCAGCCATAAGGCCACTGTCATAAGTCATCCATTTGATAATTTCGATAAAACGCTCCGCAGGCCAAGTCTTGCCTATCCAATTTGATGTTGGGCCAACCCCAAGCACAAGAGCATCACCGTTAGAAATCAAAGCTTGCGCCCGCTCTTTTTGTTCATCACTAAACCAAAGGCGCGGCGGTGGAGCATCGCTCAGCTTAAGCACAGAGGCATTCTGCTCAACCTTATGCAAAGATTTATCAACATATCCGCCATAAATATAACGCCGCCGCGACCTTATCAAACGCGAAACCGCGGAATTTCTAAGGTCAACAACAATGTCAAATTTTGTCCCGACAATATGCCTCCATAAATCAAACCAATGCGCATTATATTTACGCTTTTTCAGTGGGATAACTTCATGCACATTAGGAAAGCCCTCAAACAAAGACACAACCAAAGAACCACAGCATATGGTGAATCTAGCCCTCGGATTTTGCTCATACAAATAATTAAGCACCCCCATAGATAAAACAGCATCACCAATACGGCTAGATGTGATAAATAATATATGTTTAGAATCGTTATTTAAGGTCATTACACCAATATGTCACAAGAACCCTTTTTCACAAGATTAAAAAACCGCGGACAAATTAAAATATCGGGCGCGGATAGCAAATCTTTTCTACAAAACCTGATTAGCAATGATATCAA
>JAMONE010000233.1 GCA_027066695.1 Micavibrio sp.
CAGAGATGCAGGAACAAAACTATTATCACCAGTTTGCACAAGAACATATACATCATATGCGCCTGATGCTGTCATTGAATTAAAAGCATCTGTAGCACCACCAAACATCTGATCGCCAATTGCTTTCACAACGTCCACTGTAGTTACTCCTGAAGTATCAGCCATCATATTCACCCCTTAAAATTATAATTCACCCGCGCCATTCGCGCTGTTTTTTCTTATTATGCAATATATCATATCATAAAAGCAAATAAATTCTCACAAAAACTCGACAAAATACATATTTCAAACTATACCCTAGATATCTTAATAAAATTTAAAGCACGAGTAAAATCATGGCACAGCGCACTTTATATCAAAAAATCTGGGATGATCATGTTATTGAAAGCCAAGATGAAGGCACTTGCCTGATCTATATTGACCGCCACTTGGTTCACGAAGTTACATCGCCGCAAGCATTTGAGGGGCTTCGCGCAGCGGGGCGCACAGTGCATAAGCGAGCCAATACTCTGGCGGTGCTGGATCACAACGTGCCTACAACTGATCGCTCTGCTCCTATCGAAGAGGGCGACAGCAAGACACAGATTGAGGCTTTGCGTAAAAACTGCAAGGAATTTGGCATTACTCTGTTTGATTTAAACGACAAGCGTCAAGGCGTTGTCCATATTATCGGCCCTGAGCAAGGCTTTTCCCTACCAGGGATGACGATAGTTTGCGGCGATAGCCACACCTCTACTCACGGCGCGTTCGGCTCGCTGGCATTTGGTATTGGCACATCCGAGGTTGAACATGTGCTAGCCACACAAACACTAATCCAAAAGCCTTCCAAGAATATGCGCATCACAGTTAATGGCGATCTCTCAAACGGCGTTAGCGCGAAGGACATGATCTTGCATATTATCGGCGAGATTGGCACTGCGGGCGGCACTGGATATGTCATTGAATATGCTGGGCAAGCTGTGCGTAATCTTTCCATGGACGGGCGCATGACGCTTTGTAATATGGCGATTGAAGCTGGCGCGCGCTCTGGGCTTGTTGCGCCTGATGACACAACGTTTGAGTACGTAAAAGGCCGCGCTATGTCCCCCGAAGGCACGCAATTAGAGCAAGCCATTACCTACTGGAAGACATTATTTTCTGATGCAGATGCCGTATTTGATAAGGAAATAACCATAGAGGCAAGCGATATCGCCCCTACCCTAACATGGGGAACTTCGCCCGAAGATGTCGTACCTATAACAGAATGTGTGCCCTATCCGTCCGATTTCAGCGATCCTGCCAAGCAAGAATCTGTGAAAAGAATGCTTGATTATATGGGCTTGGAATCAGGCACTAAAATGCAAGATATCGCCGTGGACGTAGTATTTATCGGCTCTTGCACTAATGGCCGTATAGAAGATTTACGCGCCGTCGCTGAAATAGCCAAAGGCAAGAAAGTTGCCGATAACGTTGAGGCCATGATCGTACCAGGCTCTGGCCTTGTAAAAGCACAAGCCGAAGCGGAAGGCCTAGCCGATATATTAATAGATGCTGGCTTTGACTGGCGCGAGGCAGGATGCTCTATGTGCCTTGGCATGAACCCTGATCAGCTTAAGCCAAAGCAACGCTGCGCTTCTACATCTAACCGTAACTTCGAAGGCAGGCAAGGCCGCGGCGGACGCACGCATCTTGTATCTCCCGCTATGGCAGCTGCGGCAGCAATAACAGGAAAGCTAAGTGATGTCAGAGAGCTATAGTTACCACAATGTCATGCTGAATTTATTTCAGCATCCATTTTAGATCCTGAAACAAGTTCAGGATGACTGAAGGTTAAATAATGATAAATATGAATAAATATTCAAATAATTTCGACTTTGCAAGCGATGAGACATGTCAAAATATTTTCAAGCCCTTCATCGAAAGCGAGATGAGCGAGCTTAAATCCTACGACGATAAACGCCCCGAGGGTATCACCTATATTTTCCACGAACATGCACAGCGCGTAGCCAATAATATGCGTAGCACTTGCCTCCATATGGGACTTAGTGAAATTGTGGCTAATAATATGTATTGGGCTATATTACCCCACGATATCGGCAAGAAAAACCTACCGCTTGATGTTTGGGACAAGGAAGAAAAACCTAGCGGCAATCTAAAGAAATTCCGCCGCACTCATACTTTGCTCGGTGCGCAAATTGTGCAGGAATATTTCCCAGATATAGACCACCCATTCAAAGATTTGATGATTGATATCATGGCTAATCATCACGAGCAAATGGATGGCGGCGGCACTCATAACATAGAGCCAGAGCAGCTTTCCATGCCTGTACGTCTCGCCGCAATTGTCGAAGCTTATGATGGTTGGCGGATATGGCGACCGCATTATGAGGATCGTGATATATCAATTCCCGCCGTCATAAAACGCATGCGCGAGGAAAAAGGCGCTGATATTTTTGACATGGATTTATTTGAATCCTTTGCAGAAATGAAAATGATGGAATATGATGCGGGACTATAAAAGCCGCCCCGTCATTGCGAGCGAAGCGCGGCAATCCAAGAGAGAGTAAATGAAACAACCTGCTATCTATATTATTACAAACAAAAAATATGGTACGCTTTATACTAGCGTAACATCAAACTTAATTCAAAGGATATACCAACATAAAAACAAAATAACGCCAGGTTTTGCTGCAAAATATAATTGCACCAGACTTGTCTATTATGAGATTTACGATGATATAGGCGATGCTATTGCAAGAGAAAAACAAATCAAATCTGGATCACGGAAGAAAAAAATGTCATTAATTGACAACATTAACCCAAATTGGAATGATTTATATAAACATATAACACAATAAATAGATTGCCGCGGAGCTACGCTCCTCGCAATGACAAGGACGGAAAACCATGCAACCATTCACCAAATTAAATGCCCGCGCTATTCCGCTGGATATGATTAATATTGACACGGATATTATAGTGCCGAAGCAATTCCTTAAGACGGTTAAGCGCACAGGGCTTGGGGTTAATGCGTTTTACAATCTGCGCTATGACGAGAGCGGCAATGAAAACCCTGATTTTGTGGTGAATAAGCCAGAATATAGCGGCGCGGAGATACTTATCACGGGCGAGAATTTCGGCTGTGGTTCTAGCCGTGAGCATGCTCCATGGGCGATATTGGATATGGGAATCCGCTGTATTATATCGCCAAGTTTTGCCGATATTTTCTTCAGTAATAGCTTTAAAAACGGAATCTTGCCGATTGAGCTCCCGCAAGAGCAAGTTAATGAATTAATGCTGGAGGCCAAGGAAAACCCTGACGCATCCATAGAAATTGACTTGGAAAAACAAACCATTACTCGCGGAAATAAATTCTCATATAGCTTTGAAATTGACCCCTTTAGAAAACATTGCCTGCTTAACGGCCTTGATGATATTGGCCTGACATTGCAGAAAAAACCTGCTATCACCAAATTCGAACAACAAAATAAACCTTGGATATAACTAATGACACACACGTACAGCATTCAAATTCTTGCAGGAGACGGCATCGGCCCCGAAATTATGGCAGAGGTCAAAAAGCTTATTGGCTGGATTAATAGCAATACCGAAATCAATATAAATACCCGCGATGGACTTATTGGCGGCGCGTCCATTGATACGTACGGCAATCCTTTAGATGATACAACGCTCGCGCAATGCCGCAAAGCCGATGCCATAATGCTTGGCGCGGTTGGTGGGCCTAAATGGAATGATGTTGAGTATAATTTGCGCCCTGAAGCGGGGCTTCTCAAACTTCGTAAAGAACTGGAATTATTCGCTAATCTGCGCCCTGCCCTTGTGTTTGATGCGCTTATTGATGCCTCGACATTAAAGCCTGAAATCGTGCGCGGCCTTGATATTTTAATCGTGCGCGAGCTAACTGGCGGCGTATATTTCGGTGAGCCACGCGGCATTGAGGATTTAGGCAATGGCCAGCGTCGCGGCGTAAATACACAAGTTTATGAAACATATGAGATAGAGCGCGTCGCCCGCGTTGCCTTTGAGCTTGCCCGTAAACGCGGTAACAAAGTACATTCTTGCGAAAAAGCCAATGTTATGGAATCGGGTAAACTCTGGCGTGAAGATGTTACATCTCTTCATGCTAAAGAATTTAGTGATGTAGAGTTAGAACATATGTACGCAGATAACTGCGCCATGCAACTATTGCGAAATCCATCACAATTTGATGTTATTGTTACCGATAATCTATTTGGTGATATCATCTCTGATGAAGCGGCAATGCTTACGGGATCACTAGGAATGCTGCCCTCCGCCTCACTAGGTCATGTCGGGTCAGTGGCTCTGTATGAACCAGTTCACGGAAGCGCACCCGATATAGCAGGTCAAGGAAAAGCTAACCCGCTAGCCACTATCCTAAGCTTTTCCATGTGCTTAAGATATTCACTAAATCAAGGTGAAATCGCCGATAAAATAGAAGCTGCGGTAAAAGGCGTACTTAACTCAGGCACACGTACACCCGATATAATGGCGGATAAGTGTAATCAAGTATCGACATCCGAAATGGGAGATGCCATAATCGCTGCACTCGATACATAAAAGGATAATCAGACATGATAGCAAGCCTAATCATCGCGCTTCATTTGTTGGGAGTTATTTCTGTACAAAGCGCAATATCATCGCTTTATATCGCGGGGGCGCTGCTCATTGTTGCCGAGCTTGGCATTATCTCCTTCGGGCTTATCGCCTTTAACGGTGTAATTGCCATATACGCCGCCTATGCCCTGCAAGTTGGGAGCGACTTAATATTCGGTGTTCCTGTAGGCATTCCAACATTATTCGGCATAGCTTTTATTGAGTTTTTTGTAATTGGTTTAGTTGTTTTTGTTCATTTATGGCTTCGAAAGCAAAAAGCTATTACTGGAAAACAAGCGATGCTAGGAGCAGAAGTTACTATCATTGAATGGAAAGACACTAACGGCTTTGTAAATTTTGAAGGTGAGATTTGGAAAGCTAAATCCAAAGATAAAATGGAATTAAATAAAGATGAAAAAGTAACAATAGAATCTATAAATAAATTAGAATTAATAATAACAGCTTAGGAGACTCAAACCATGCCATTTTTTGTACCAATTATAGTTTTTCTGGTAATTATACTTATTGCATCAGTACGCATTATCCAAGAATATGAACGCGGTGTTATCTATACACTTGGTCGCTATACCAGTAACCGTGGCCCAGGCGTACAGCTAATAATACCAGGCATTCAGCGTGTTTTAATCGTTGATATGCGTATCCGCACCGAAGATGTCCCTTCACAAGATGTTATCTCTAAAGATAATATCTCGGTTAGGGTGAATGCTGTGCTTTATTATCGCGTTGTTGATCCGGGTTTGGCTGTTAACAAAGTTGAGGACTTTATCATGGCAACAAGCCAGCTAGCGCAAACTACGCTGCGATCTGTCCTTGGAAAACATGAATTAGATGAAATGCTGTCCAAACGTGATCAGCTTAATAAAGATATTCAAGCTATTTTAGATCACCAAACTGAGGGATGGGGTATTAAAGTTACCAACGTCGAAATTAAAAATGTAGATATTGACCCAACAATGGTGCGCGCAATTGCCAAGCAAGCCGAAGCAGAGCGCGAACGCCGAGCGAAGATAATTAATGCCGAAGGAGAGCTTCAAGCCGCTGAAAAGCTTGATCTAGCCGCTGAAATACTAGCCAAACGCCCTGAGACTATGCAGCTGCGTTATCTTGGGACAATGGCAGAGTTCACCAATTCTAAAGGCAACACAATAATTCTTCCGCTGCCAATGGATATTATGGGCGGAATAAAAGACATCGCCAAAGCCGCTGGTAAGAAATAGCGCGCACAAAAAAAAGAGGCTGAACAAACCCAGCCTCTTTTCGTAAGTTATAATTAGTGTAAGACTTATAATTGTATGCGTATAGCCAAAGCACAACCAATCGCGCTACGATTCTCAATATAAGCGCCCGCAGCATCAGAACAAGCAGTAGCAGAACCTGAGGATATAACGCCGCCTCTAATTGCTACACCATCATCCATCTTACGATCAATTCGACCAGCTTGAAGCGGTGATAAAGCGATAGCATTACCTGTCGCGCCAGAAGCAACAAGGCCAAGCCATATGCCTGATCTTGCTGTACCTGCGGTGGCATTACCCAAAGCCGCACCAACCTGCGTTCCCGGAACTATTTGGGTTCCTGGAATATTCATTTGCAAGTAAGTATCCGCAACCGCAGTAACATCAGCGCCAGTCAATAGATCTGCACCACCTAGATGTCTGAAGAAATTAGCGGCCTCAGCATCCGGAGTAGCAACCAACGGAACTGTTTCCAATGAAGCATTACCGTTACCATCAAAACATGGAGCAACACACCCTGGAACGCGCGCAACTGCATTATTCATATCACCTGGCATTGCCGAATAAATATCACGGAATGTCGATGCCGCAGCGTCAACACCTTTAATATTTGCAATTGTTGAAGTAACTTGCGCGTTGGCAATCATTTCCTGACCTTTCAGGATACCACCAATCAACAAACCAATAATTACCATCACAATGGCAAGCTCAACAAGTGTAAAGCCCTTTTCATCACGTATGGATTTTTGAGTACTTATATTCATATTATTTTTCTCCTCATAAGAATTTTTAAAAAACATGTAGTTAAATAGAGATTGTTTAAAAAATATGCTGGACAGCATGAAACGAATCATACACGCATTTTTCATTATATAACAGCCCTAATATAACAAGAATGACTAATTTTCCTTAAAAAACTCTTAAGTTTTGAAGAAATTATCAAAAATATATGTAATTTTAATAAATATTTTTACAAATGGGATTTTGCACTGCCTCTTGCTTGCTTAAAATGCGCGTACAGATATAGCTCTTCGTTGCATTAACTTCATTGGGGTGCATCTTGTCGCTACTGGATTTTAATATTTCCAAAAAAAGAGCATAAGCGGCCTCTTTCTCGCCTTTTGCGTTCAAAATAAACGCAGGCATATGACGCGCCCATCCAGGAATATCATCATTTTCAACATTAGATAATATATTTGCCATTTCCAAAGCCTTGTCAATATCCTTCATCTCAAAGCGCGCAAGAAAAACGCCATGAGCCAGCCAACGCCATTTTTCACCATAGGGACGCTTACCAATATCAACCAAATAATCCAAAACAGGCGATAAGACTTCCGGTGTTTGCACACTGCCAAAATAATAAGATGCTAAATACGGAATAAAATTTGAGACAGGATCAAGACGGTCTTGTAAGTAAAACCACTGCGCTAAAGTTTCGTAATTATAATCCTCCAAAGCAGTAACACGCCCGCCAGTATCACCTAAATTTTGAAGCATTAACGAATTTATCCGATAAGAAAAACTACTATCTCCCAACCCGTAAAGGCTAGCATATTTTTCATTTGGCGGCGGTGGCACATTTGTCCAACGTGCATCGATGTCACGAACAGAAAACCAGAATAAAATATTAAGCAGCAGCGCAAAAGCCAATAATATCTTAATTAACTTATCTTGATGAGGCACAGATATAGACATAACCATAAATGACACCCTCCTTCTAAAATTGTCTTCGAACAAAATCCAGCGAAGTTGCAAACAGCACAAGCAAAGAAAATACAAAGCCTTGCGCAAATATATGCCAGATGCCAATGCCGCCATCCACCCCATATATAAGCCATGAGGTCTGCCCCATAAGATCAAGGCGCGGCGTAATAACCGAGACAAGCTGCAACGCCATAGAGTAAATGCCACTGCTTTCAACCAAATTAGAATCAACAATGCCTAGCAATTGCCCCATCATACGTGCCAATACATAAAAGCCCAATGTTACGAGTGATGCGCTTGCAGAGCTTGAAATATACATTGCAAAAAACAGCGCAACATTAACCATGATTATATTTTCAATAATAATACTCACACTCCATAGAACATGACCACTACCGAATAAATGTGGCGCAACGCAGTAAACAGCAAGCCCAACGGCAATACCCATAACAATGGCAAGAAAAGAAAATGCCGCGCCGTAGGAAAACACAATATTTAACCTGCTAACTGGTCTTGATAAGAGAAATTCTATATCCTTACCATCAAAAGAGCGGCGCAGAAAAAATACAACAAAAAGAACAAGGCCAAGCACTGATACAACGCGCAATCCCGCCGCAGTAAAAACCATAACGAACTGATCTTTTTCAATAATAGCCGCGCTGCCAAGGAATATCGCCAAAGCACTACCAAGTAATATAAGCACTAGCAAAGACAAGACAAGCTTATCCCGAAGAGCTGCTATTAATACATATTTAATCAGAGGTATCGACATTATAAATCAAGAGGTCTTCTGTCACCAGAAAACATTTTGTACAAATCACGATCCGTATCATGAATAGTTTCATCTGGAGATTCTATGATTGTTGCTTTCAGGAAAATAACAAGCTCGGTCTTGGAAATAAGGTCATCTTGTGAGCGGAAAGCTGCGCCAAGCAAGGGAATTTCACTTAAAATAGGAACGCCCTCTTGTGTATTAATAACCCGATCTTGCAACAATCCACCCATAACAATGGCTTGGCCAGAGTTAACCTTAACAACTGTATCAATTTCTTGCACATTAACCTCTGGTATATCAGAGAAGATGCCCGTATCTCCTGCAACAAAGGCAATTCCTGGATCAGGCTTTGTGCCAGTAATTCGGGTAATCGTCGGACGCAAGAACATTGAGATGGTTCTATCATCCAAATTTATTGATGGCTGCACATTAATCAGCACACCCTCAGGAACAGTATTAATATTAGTTTCGATTTCCACGGTAACATCACCAGTATCATCATCAACCTGCCTGTTTAAATCTATCTCGAACCAAACTTTATTAGTCGCAACGTTCAAAACAGCCGATTGATTATTAAGAACAGTCAAGCGCGGACTAGCCAAAGCTCTTACAGTTCCAAAGCCAGCAATAGCTTCAATAAAAACAGCAACATCACTGCCTAAATACCCAAGACCCAAGTTAGAAACCGTCGCAATCGAGCCACCCGGAGTTGTAATAGCCCCAATCACAGCATCTGTTCCCTCAACAAAGCGTGCAACGCCTTCTGTTGTAAGGGCTTGCCACTCTATACCGTTAACATATTCATCAAACAAGCTTACCTCAAAGATTTTTGCCTCGACAAGAACCTGTGATGTAACCGAGCGACGCAAGATATGCAAATACGCCTCAACGGCTTTATGCCCTTGCTCGGAAGCATAAACATTAATCAATCCTGCTTGCTTATTTATAGTATAGCTAGACGAGGAAGCATTGCTCTCATCCTCGATATTAATATCGGTATCAACGGGAAGAGATTCAACATTCAACACCACTTCGGGAGGTTTTACCTGCACACCACCATCACCATTATTTTGCGGAGAAATAGCCACAATATCAGGATTTTGCGCCGTAGCTGTAATTTTAGGATCACGTTGTGTTTTCAATCCACCTGTTGTCGTCCCTGTTAGGATTTGTTCCAAATTAAGCTCTAACTCCCCCCAGAAGTCAGACGTACTCTCTGATGCGGAAGAAAAAGACGAACCTGTATCCGCGCCATCACCTGAAACAACAGATACACTTGTGTTGACCGAGCTATCATTTGAGCGGATAAAACTAAGATAGCTTATTTTATATGTTTTGTTGTAAGGAGTATCCACCTCAACGCGGAGGAAACCATCTTCGAATTTATAGCGAAGCCCTGCCATTTTAGAAATACGCTCTATCACAACATCAAACGGTTTATTACGTGCGGTAAAAATAATTGACCCACGAATAGAAGGATCTAATTCAAGATCATAGCCGACCTGCTCGGCCAACTCATACAAAACATCCCTTAACGGCACTGTTTGATTAATAGAAAGGGAAACTAGCGGCACTGATTTGATATTTTTAGCTGAAAGAGCAACATATGGCTGTAGATCGGGAATAGATGATAACGAAGCTTTGCTCTCACCTTTGTTTTCAATTGTAGGAGCTCTCTCGGACATACCATCTCTGAAGTCTTGAAACTCCATATTAGCAGCGCGATCTGTCTTTGTGTAATTAGCCGCCAAATCACATGACGAAATAATCATAACACTACATATTACAAACGAAAATTTTATAAATCGACTAAAGGGCAACATGATTTAAGACTACTCCAAATTTTAAATAAAAAACAAAAGGAAGAATCGACAAGAAAATGTCAAAGAATGATTCTACTAGCCATTATAAGAACATAAATATACGAAAGCTATAATTTCTTTATCAAAAAAACCAAATAAGAACTGTGTATAAACCTAAATTTAATCTGTAAGTGAAATTTTAGAAGTGTCAACACCAACAAAAGAGTTGCGTCCTCCACGTTCACGAGAGCTTGTAATTAGCTTGGCTTGTTGAACTTTTATCTTCATATCAGAAGGTCTATCAGAATTACTAATAGCACTATCTTCAGAAATCAGCCCACTAACAAATAAATTCATCAATGATTGATCAAATGTAGACATTCCAATTGAGTTATTTTGCTCCATAACACTGTGTATTTTACCAATTTCACCCTTCACAATCAAATCACGGACAAGCCCCTGATTAATCATAACTTCAATGGCGGGAACTAGCCCACCCTTTATACTTGGTAGCAATCTTTGAGATATAATACCTTTTAAATTCATAGATAAATTAAGACGAATTTGATTATGAGAATCTTCAGGAAATAAATTAACTATGCGCTCAATTGCTTGGTAAGAGTTATTTGTATGAATAGTAGCCAAACATAAATGCCCCGTCTCAGCAATAGCCAAAGCCTGCTCCATAACCTCTCTATCACGAATTTCACCAACAAGAATAACATCAGGGCGTTGACGCAACGAATTTTTCATCGCCGTGGCAAAGCTTTCAGTATCAACGCCAATCTCACGCTGAGTTACAACGCACCCCTTATGCTCATGGAAAAACTCAATAGGATCTTCAATCGTAATAATATGGCCAGAGCTATTTTGATTCCTCTTATCAATCATCGCCGCCAAAGTAGTAGATTTACCCGACCCAGTCATACCCGTAACAAGGATAAGACCGCGCTTTTCCATGGCCATACTTCCGAGAATATCAGGCAATTTCAAAGCATCAAAACTAGGTATCTCGGAAACAATGCGCCTTATAACAAGTGCAGGAAACTGTCTTTGGCGCAAAACATTAACACGAAATCTACCATGCTCAGCCATATCAAGGGCAGTATTAAGTTCCATATGAGTATCAAAATCACGACGCTGACGCGCAGTTAACATAGAGTTTAATATATCATTGATATCATCGGGCGTAAGATTTTTACCCGACAAACTGATAAGATCGTTATCCCCACGCAACGTTGGCGGAAACCCTACAGTTAGATAGAGATCACTCGCTTCATGCTCATTCATAGCACTAAGATATGTTAAAATTAGTGGTGCGTTCAAAATGAATACCCTTCGCCATCTTTTTTAGGTTTAGAAACCTTGCTACTACCATCGCCCATATTTATATCATAAGCATCCTCTTCCGAAGGCATTCTACCGCCGCCCAAAGATGTATCTGCATAATCCTCATCTCTATCTTCAGATTCATCCGATGTTTTCATTACCGCGCGACGTGCTTCATCTTTATCTATTAAGCCAGCTTCGAGAAGATCTTTTATATTATCTTCCATCGTAATCATGCCATAGCGCGAACCTGTTTGCATCATAGAATACATCTGCGGCACTTGGTTTTCACGAATAAGATTACGAACCGCGTTTGTTCCAACCAATATCTCGAAAGCACCAATACGCCCGCCGCCTTCTTTTTTAAGTAATGTTTGCGCAATAACGCCTTGAATAGAGCTGGAAAGCATCGCGCGAACCATCTCTTTATCACCACTAGGGAATACATCAATAATACGATCAATTGTTTTAGATGCAGAGTTAGAGTGCAATGTTCCAAAAACAAGGTGCCCAGTTTCCGCCGCCGTAAGTGCAAGCGAAATTGTTTCATGATCTCGCATCTCACCAACAAGAATGACATCAGGATCTTCACGAAGAGCACTTTTCAAAGCGCGCGCAAAGCTTTTCGTATCTTGACCAACCTCACGATGATTAATAAGTGATTTTTTTGAATTGTGAAAAAACTCAACGGGATCTTCAATCGTTAAAACATGCTTACCTTGAGTTAAATTAATATAATTAATCATCGAAGCAAGCGTAGTTGACTTACCACTACCCGTTGGCCCTGTCACAAGGACAAGCCCCTTCTCCAATTCTGCAAAACGGCGCATAACTGGCGGAAGCCCAAGCTCTTCCATCGTTGGAATAACAGTGGGAATAGTTCTAAACACTGCCGCTGCGCCAAGTCGCGTTGTAAATCCGTTCACACGAAAACGCGCCTTTTCACCCAAAGCTATGGCAAAATCAAGCTCCATATTATTCTCATATTCAGATCGCTGCTCCTCGGTCATCACAGAATAAAGCATTGTTCTTATATCATCACTATCAAGAGCGTCCGCTTTCACACGCTTCATTTTACCATTAACCCGTATAATGGGTGGATTACCTGAACTTAAGTGCAGATCAGATGCGTCATTTTGCATTGTAAAAGCAAGAAGTTGCGTCAAGTCCAAAGCTATGCTCCCTTTTGTAAATTAAGTGTGACTAATAAGTTTTACCGAAATAAGATGAACAGGAAGTAAATATCCTCGCTCCATCATACATATATTCTACTTTATTTTCATGCAAAAAAAGTACCTTTAAATAATAATAACAGATAAAGTGCCATAATAAGAGCAGGGCCGAAGGGGAAAACCTCTTTTTTTGTGATTATTCGCCAGCAAAGCGCAAATAAAATTGCCAGCACTCCCGATATAATAAAGAAATAAGACAGCATTGCCGCGCCAAGCCATAAGCCAGCGACACCAAAAAACTTCACATCACCAAAGCCAAGTGCATCTTTTTTCAAAATCTTTGTAAATAAAATGCCCAGCATCCATGTTACAAATGCAAAAATAAATGCCCCGCCGACATGATCTAAAAAATAATTGCCAAACAATCTTTCGCTATAAATAGCATTATATAATAAACGCGCCGCGCCAATAACAAACAATATAAAAGTAAGCTGGTTGGGCAGTATCATATGCTCAATATCAATTAGAAATAATGAGATCAAAATCGGCACGGCGGCTATGATAAAAAATGTTTCCGCGCTAAAGCCAAAAATAAAATAAGCCCCTAAACACAAAGCAACACTTATTAGCTCGATAATTGGGTATTTACATGAAATCTGGCATGAGCAATGCCTGCATTTACCTTTAAATAAGCACCACGAAACAACAGGAATTAAATCAACAACGCCTAACGTCGCCTTACATGAGAGGCAAGAGGAACGCTCCGCGCCCCATGAGATTTTTCTTGGCACACGATGGATAAGCGCAGTTGAAAAGCTTCCCAACACCAAGCCTAAAATGATAATAATAAAAAGCTCAATAACATACATATCAGACAAAAAGCCTAGCGAATCTGTGCCAGCCTCTCATAAACGACATCACGAGGAATTGATCGTCCTGCGCCATGAATAGTATCAATCTCTAAAGCTTGTTCATAATAAGACGCAGCTTTTTTTGTATCGCCTGATCTATCAGAAATAACGGCCATATTAAAGATATGATTGGCATTATCAGGGTCCATGCTTGCCGCCATTCCTAAATAGCTCAAAGCAGTGCGCGCATCCCCCGATTTAGCGTAAGCAACGGCAATTTGCGCAGTTAAGCCGATATTATTTTTATTCGCATCATATAGATTTAACAAGCGTCTAAGCGCAATCGCAGGATATCGCGTTCCCAAAAGCCCCAACATATTAACCTTAATATCAATATTATCAGGCTCTATCTCGGATAGCTCCTCATATGTTTTCATCGCATCGTCAAAGCGCGTAAGTTTTTGAAGCGCCACCGCGCGCCCCATCAATATACGCGGGTCTTTTTTATTAACCTCATAAAGAGCATCAAACATCAATAATGCAGAATCAAAACGCCCCAAAGCCATCGCCCGCTCTGCCGAAACAAGGCGCGCATCCTTATGATCGGCTTCATGAGTTTTCCTTACAATCACATATTTTGACGCTGGCTGAGTGGATGGGTCAAGAAGTATTGGCCCTTCGCGTGCCATCTCGCCTTGAGGAACAATGTCATTAGCGTCAAAGAAGCTACCTTCACTTATATCCACATTTGCATCAGAAGAAGAAACTTCACCGTCATCGCCCTCCTCCTCCAAGAGGATTTTTGCATCAATATCAGCATCGAAAGTATTAAGCTCTCCGACATCAGGGATTGGCACACTGCCCCCATCAGCATCAATAACTAACGGAGCTGCATCTTGTTGTGCCATTGCATATGATGGAAAAAGCACCAAAGACAAGGATATAACAACAAACAAATAACGAGAATATAACAACACAGGCATATAAAAATCTTTCAGTAAAAGGCATGGACATGCGAAAGAATAAGCGGCGAATCAATAACGCCAAAGAACACATGAAAAATGTTATCACACAATATTTGCTTATTCAATGAAATCTAAAAAAGCTTGCTCAAGGTTATCTACATTTACTTTATTTTTTAAATCCTGAGGTGATCCAACATACATAATACGTGCATTATGCAGCACAGCAACGCGATCACATATTTCATCCATATCAGCCAATATATGCGAGCTTAAGAAGATGGTGCGATCCTCATGCTTCATATCATTAATCATTTTCTTAACCATAGAGCGCGCAAATGGGTCAAGCCCACTCATCGGTTCATCCAAGATAAAAAGTGAACAGCCAGTAAGCATCGTACTCATCAACCCTAGTTTTTGGCGCATACCCTTGGAATAAGTATTCATGCGATGATATAACACATCACTATCCAAAGCCAAGCTACGCGCCGTTTTTATCATTTCATTTTCATCAAATTTCCTGCCATAAAGCTGTAAAGAAAAGCGCAGAAACTCCATTCCGCTTAGAAACCATGGTGGCTCAAACTTTTCTGGCAAATATGATAATTTCGCCTTACTTGCCTTGCTTGCTTTATCGCGCCCAAAAATAGAAATAGAGCCGCTATCTTGCTCTCTTAAGCCTAAAATAGTTTTGATTATAGTTGTTTTGCCCGCTCCATTAAGCCCCATAAGACCAAAAATCTCACCCGACTTAACCTCAAGATTAACATCTTTAATGACGTTCTTCCCTGAATATTCAATGGAAAGATTTTCAATAACAAGTGGAGAGTTGCTCATAAGTAATTACCCTGGAAGGAAAATTTTGGCGTCCATATTAAACCGTTGATGGGTGCGCATACGAATTGGAAAAACCTGCTTGGTATAATCATCAAGCCACTTAATCTCTATATAATCCTTAAATACACGAAGATCTAAAACTTCTTTAGGAACCGCGCTTGGCGTTACCCGACTGCCGTTAAGCCAAATAACCCAGTCATCTTCTCTATTAAATAAAATACCACCCAAACTAAGATCACGCGGCCCAATATCAGGTTGAAATTCATCACCTTTTTCAATAGCATCCAGCTCTGCCTGCGTGGGAGCACGAACAACACCGCGCGAAGATTTTGCATCCATTATCGATTTATACTGCCAATAAGTAAAAAATAATGACGGCATTTTTTCTACTGAAAATTCAGCTTTTATCTTATCGGAGGCGGCCTCTTTTGCGAAAACAGGCTTCAAAGAGATAACTCCAAAGAAAAGGAGCAATATGCATAATATATTAATTTTAAATTTCGTAATCATCATATTACTTTCACTAAAACTTCTTCCCTGGTATTACTTGGGATGTAGGAATAACAGTGCGCCACGACATCTTTAAGCTAGCCTTAACAAGCGCAGGATTTGCCCCCGCCGCAATTGCCCGCAAAACAGGCGAGCTAACATCACGCATACGCTGGATATTAATACTATCAAAAGATAAATGCCCCGGAAATGTCTTGAGCGCGATATCCATATATCTATATACAGAAGCATCATCAAAAGCATTAATCTCAACCTCAACAGGGCTCATCAAAACACTATGGTTCGCCTTTTTAGCCTCGGGATAATTAAGAATAACTCCAGATTTAAGACTAACAACCGCCGATATAACTTTTGATTCCTCTTGAATATAACTAAACAACTCCTTCGCATCACTTCTAGCCTGCGTAGAAAAGAAACCATCATCTTTTAAGGCATTAAAGCTATCGCGCTGTCTATCTAGCTGTTCAAACTCAATTTGCATACGATCAATATCTGCGCTAACCACGTTTGTTTGCATTCTTAAATTTCTTAGCTGCCGCTCGTCTTTTACACTTTGCGGAATCATATATAAATAAACACCAACACCAAGAATAATGTTAATACTAATAAGAATAAAAAGGATGATTAAGCGTTTAAACCCGATTACTTGTATCATTTTTCTGGCCCCTCAATGCTGATCTCTGCAACATAATCTTGCATAGATTGCGCGCTTTTAGCATCGCCTGTTTCAACAACAATCTCTTCGCTATATTCATAATCTTCAAGCAATTTGGTAATGCTAACCATATGATCTGGCAACGATTTTTGCAATCGCCCTTGAAGCATTTCAATCTCTCTATTGCCTTTTTCTGCATTTGTTGTGCTAGGAAAGCTCATCTGCATATCAGCAAAGAATAATGGTGTTTTTGAATTACTATTCATAATTTTTTGAGCAAAATTCTTTTGTCCTCTCTTAACATCAATACGGTCAATGCGCATATCCCGTCCCAAAGCCAAACCAACATTATAAAGCAAATGAAGCGCATCTATCTGCTTTTCCTCAAACGCGTCATTCAATGCCAAAGAACTTTGAATAAGCTGTATATCATAACCCAAAGACTCTTTACGCTTAATCTCCTTAGAATAGCGCAAATCAAGCTGCATTTTACGCTGCTTAACTTCTTTTATTGATGAATTTATCTCCAAATTTTGCTGTACATAATCAAACATTTGATAAGCTTGAAATGTGCCGCAAAATAAAAGGACAATAGATGCAAACGCAGCAAGCTGCCTAGGCTTGGAAACACTTTCGATCTGCTTTGCCTTCATTGGTAAAATGAAGCTGGTCTTGCGCCCTACCCATGCCATATGCAACGCATCCGCATGATAACTTGTATCTTGCACGCCGATAGGCAACTTCAAAAGCTTTGCCGCATCCTCAATTGTAACAGAATAAAAATTACAAGGAGTAGTCATCAACTCATCGACAATATCGCCAGTGCCTGACTCTGATAATAAAATGATATTAAGCCCATCAGAGGGATCAAAACCAAAACGTGAAAGATAGCTCATCGTAGCTTGGAATTCTTGATGGACATCTTTCGCCCAAGCAAGCGGATCGTCATCATTTTCTACAATCGGAGTCATTCGCGTTAAAGCAAGCTCACCATTGCGAATTACAATTTGACGCAAACCACCATTTTTATGCTGCCCCATAAATATGGTCCACTGCGCCTTTTCATTATTACCCACCGATAACTTATCCGCCAATTTTTTAATCATATCGGAGGATTCAACAGGAAGCAGGCAAAACCCGACAATAGCCGCCAAAGAACGGCGCGTTGCCGCCATTGTTTTGGCAAAGGCTTCTGTTGCAGGAACGGCTGCAAAAATATAAATACTACCCGCCATAGAACTACTAGTTTTAGCAACCTTCTCCTTCAACGGCAAAGCGGCTCTAATTGGATAATTAGGGAAAGCTACATGTAACTTTCTCTTCACTACATTTTGCTTATCCATTGCACTAACGCGCGGAATTTTTTCTTTGCGATAATGCTGCTCTACCATATCATTGATAATAAGAACGGGCTTACCACCGCAATCCTTTGATATAATAATAGCAACATCTTCTTCAAAATTTTCTACAGACCAAGGCACAGTATCCATAAGCCTAACGCCCTTGGCACTAGTACTGTATATAAACAATGCCTCATCACAAATCATGAGAACTGTTCTAGATGGTGTAAAAAGAGAAAAAGACATATAAAAAACACTCAAAAATTAAAATTCTACCATAGTACCCAAATTCATATAAATAGGCCCAAGCGACCCTGCGGCGATCCATATAATTACACCAGCCAGTATAATTGTTAATATTGGCTGGATCATCTCAATTAATGCATCGATAGCCTCATCGACATCCTTGGTATAAAATTCAGACACCTGATTAAGCACCTCGGAGAGCTTACCAGATTCTTCACCTATTTTAACCATACGAATAACCATACTTGGGAACTCACCCGAAGCATTTAGCGCATCAGACAAGGGGCTACCTGATTGAACATAGTACTCAACCCCCTCCATAGCGTCTATCAAGACAAGGTTAGACACCGTTTCTCGTGAAGATTTCAGTCCGCTAATAACATCTATTCCACTTGCAAATAAAGATGCAAAAGTCTGTGAGTAACGTGCAATAGTTATCTTTCTTATGATATTTCCAGCCAATGGCATCTTCAAATACAGCGAATCAATTTTATAAGCAATCGTATTAGAAGACTTTCTTGCGATAATAAAGCCCATAATTAGCATTAAGGGAAAAACTATAACAATCAAAGTTCCGTATATCGGTATGCCTAGTAGATAAAATTGCGGCTGAACGAAGAAATTAGATGTAGCAATAAGAGCAATCGAAAACCACGGCAATTCAATATCAAGGTATTTTAAAAATCCAACGATCTGCGGCACAACAATACTCATCATAAATATAACAACGCCAAGAACAACTACAGCTGTAATTGTAGGGCCACGAGTAGCCTTTTTGATTTTGGATTGCATAGCATCAACCCATTTCAGATAAAATTCTAATTGCTTGTATGCCGCAGTTAAATCGCCTGTTTCCTCTCCTGATTTAATAAGAGAGACATATAATGCTTTAAAAACTTTAGGATGCTTTTCCATAGCCTCAGACAATGAGAAACCATCACGTACATCGCGGTGAATTTCACTTATCATATCGCGGAACTGATCGCTTTCTGCGCCATCACGTATATCCGAAAGCGCATCTAATAGCGGAACACCCGCATCTTGCATTTGCTTCATATGTATGAAGAACTGGATAAGATCGCGAATTTTGACCTTTGTTCGGGAAAGCCCTGCAAAAGCTTTTCTCTTATTACTTAAACATGAGCATTGAACAAGCTCCAGCCCAGCCGTTTGAAGCTGATTATATAAATCGACTTCATTAACAGCAGAGATATTCCCGCGGACAGGTCGGCCTCTAACATTCACAGCTCTATATTTATAACGTTCGATAACAGTTATTCCTTCAGAAAAATTTTATGCCAAGTAGAGATTACACTCTTAGATCAACAACTTTCGCCAGCGCATCCAAATCAGTAACACCATCAAGCACCTTTAGAATGCCATCGTCCTTCATACTTTTGAAGCCCTTTTTTAGTGCAAGAGCTTTTAATTCAGCTTTTGATTCATTTCTGGCTATAACTTCGTTGAGTTCTTCATCAAAAAGAAGTATTTCTACAACGGCCACACGCCCCTTATAACCGCAGCCACCACAAGCCATACACTCGCCCTGCCCTGTTTTGTATATATTAGGAGCGTTTGGTACATCAATTCCAAGAATTTTGCACTCTTGAGCGCTAGGGCTATGTTCAACTTTACAGCTACTGCACAGCCTACGCGCAAGACGCTGCGCAAACACAGCCGTAATCGCACCAGCAAGCATTCCAGGCTTCATTCCTAAATCAAGTAAACGCGGAATTGCACCAAACGAATCATTAGTATGCAAAGACGTATAAACCTGATGGCCTGTCATAGCCGCCTTCAATGCCATTTCCGCCGTGGTTTTATCACGAACCTCACCAATAAAGATGATATCAGGGTCTTGACGAAGCAGTGCCTTAATACCATCGGCAAATTCCAAAACGCCTTCACGCACGTGCGTTTGTCTAATCATAGGCAATGAATACTCAACAGGGTCTTCCAATGTTTGGATATTAACCTCAACATCATTAATTTCATTCAGCATTGAATAAAGTGAAGTTGTCTTACCGCTACCGGTTGGACCCGTAACAATGATAATCCCTTCTGGCTTTGAGTTAGCACTGGCAATCTTAGCCATATTCTCTTCACTAAAACCAAGATCGGATAGCGGCATAATGCTTGAGCTTTTGTCCAAAACCCGCAGCACAATATTTTCTCCATGCACAGTTGGCAGCGAGGAAACACGGAAATCAGCTTCACGACCACCAACATTCATACTAAAGCGGCCATCTTGCGGACTTAATTTATCAGCAATATTCATCTCTGACATGATTTTTATACGTTGAGAAATCCCGTTCCAATGCTGCTTATGTAATATCTGTGCAGTATATAAAACACCATCCAAACGATAGCGCAAACGAACAAAGTTATCCTCTGGCTCAAAGTGTAAATCGGAGACCCCCAACTTAACAGCATCAAAAACAAGCGCATTAACAAGGCGCACAATAGGATGAGAAAAAGCCTCGCTCTCATCTAAAGAGGCTACGTCTTTTTGCTCTTTACCCTCCTCCAACTCATCCAATATACCTTTAATAGAGCTGGCATAGCCATATGCTGCGTCAATTGCCTCGGCCAAAATTGCCGAAGTTGTTACCATCTGCTTGATTTGAAGGTTTTTAGGCAAGTAACGACGAAGAGTATCAAGCGCAACCACATCATAAGGATCAGACATCGCAACATGCACTTCATCATCTTTTAATAATATCGGCAGCACCTGATGCTGCACCGCCATAGCTTTTTTAAGCAACGCTAATGCCTCGCCATCAACAATAGTATTGCGCGGATCAAAAACACCAAACCCTGAGGTTTCAGCCAAAAATGCACTTAAAACACCTTCATCAATAAAGCCTAAATCAACAAGAATCTCACCAAGCATTTTGCCTGATATCTTCTTTTCCTGTAGAGCGACATTAAGCTGATCTTCCGTGATAAGCCCCATGGAAACCATGCGCTCCCCCATACGGCCTTTATTACCAGCGCCCTGAGAATCTTGCCCCTCTGCATCAGCATCCGTGATTTGCAAATTATGGGAAAACGCTTGCAACGCCGTGCCTACATTCGGCTCAGCGACAGCGACATCATCAATAATTTCAACATCAACCTCTTTTTCCACGCTTATGTCAACGATATCAGTATTGCATTCCTCTATATTTGTTAGTTCAATATCTTCCATATCTAATAGACCAAACCTTTACTATGAATATCCAATAAAAAATACGCAGAAAACTAGAGAGTAATTCTTCAACTGTTTTATCAGGAAATAGTTAACTTTTATATAAGGAATAAGAAAAAAGCGCATAACATCACATTACGCGCCTTTCTTGTAAATTAACAGTCGAATTTAAGCTGCTACTGTTACCTTTTTCACATTCTCACGTGGCCATGATGAGAATTCCATAATGCTTTCATCAACACCACATATAGTTGTGCATAAACGCGCAGAAATAAGGTATGGATCAGCATTTGCACCTGGACGGCGATCTTCAAAATAACCATATCCTTTTTGCGCTACAAGTTGCGGAATACGGATTGAACATCCGCGATCAGCAGTACCAGCCCTAAACGTATCAATATCACATGTTTCATGAGCGCCAGTTAAGCGGCGATCCAAAGCATGGCCATAAAGTTTGATATGCTCTTGATGCTTACCTGATAATGCCTTAACCGCAGCGTCAATTGCCGCTTTACCTTTTTCCTTATCACGAGTATCTTTTGTCGAGAAGTTAGTGTGCATCCCCGCGCCATTCCAATCACCTGTAATAGGCTTGTTATGGGTAGATATTGTAACACCATAATCCTCGGCAATACGGTATAACAACCAACGCGCAAGCCACATATCATCAGATACTCTCAACGCACCGTTATCTTCTTCTTCAGAACCACGGAAACCAATTTGGAATTCCCATTGCCCTGGCATAACTTCTGCATTAATGCCATAGAATAAAAGCCCGACACTTAGACAGGCTTCTGCGTGGTCTTCGGCAATATCACGGCCAAATACTTCATCCGCGCCAACGCCGCAATAATATGGGCCTTGAGGACCAGGGAATCCACCTTTTTCAGGCCAACCAAGAGGCTGTCTTCCTTTGAACATTGTGTATTCCTGCTCAAACCCGCACCATGGTTCTTGAGAAAGCGCACCAGCATCAAGTACAGCGCGTAATTGTGCGCGTGAATTTGATTCGTGAGCACTGCCGTCTGGATTGTAAACTTCACATAAAACAAGAAAATTACCTTCGCCGCGAATAGGGTCTGTTACAAGCTTTACAGGTTTTAAAATACAATCTGAATCTTCACCCTCAGCTTGCCCTGTTGATGAGCCGTCAAAGCTCCATTCAGGGAAATCTTCGATAGACGGATTAGATCCAAAATTAACCACCCGCGCTTTTGATCGCAAATGACGTGTTGGGGTATTACCATCAAGCCAAATATATTCAGCCATAGTAAAATTAGACATTTAAGTTCTCCATTGTTCAAAATCATGATTTTCAAAATTATAATTAATGCATTGCACAACCATTATCGAGAATCAATAGATTTCATAAAACAAAATGAAGCCCCCCACCGCAAGCATCAAGAAAGCCACCTCGTCATTGCGAGCATAGTAAGAGTAATATTAGGGGCAGAACCTATTAAATTCATAACGTTCTGTTGCCCATTAATGGCGCAGATACGCGGCAAGCAAGCGCAAACGGGGTTTGCCCCGATAAGCTTGCTTGCCGCGTAGATGTGGTATTAATGGGCAACCCCTTTTGGGGCGCGGCATATTTTTGATTCTACGCCTTCAAAGTGCTTGACCGTAGCTACGGCTATGCCCTGCGCACTTTTCAAGCGTATTATCTAAAGGCTCAGGACCTATTAAACCTGTTGATAGAATAATGCCATAGATACCTTGCATAGAAATCATTATGAGGTATATAAGAATCTTAAGAACTATGAGAAAAGTAATCGTTCTAGGTCTGTTTGGGACGATGGGCGTGATAAGGAAAAATTTTAATGAGCAAAAAGTTAGATGATAATCAGTTATTGTTGTTAAAGAAGTTATTTAATGCTGAAGACATCACTAGGATGTTTTATCCTAGCGATAACTCAATAGCTATTGAGTTTGTTTGTGGTGCTAGGTTGTATATTGATGGGGAAATTGAGTTTTCTTTAGAGGCTGGTACAGATTTAGGGCAGTCTATTATAGAATCCCTTAACGAATAATATTTCATTTTTTTACTAGGCTCAGGACCTATTAATTTTAAGGATTCCCTTGTGGCGTAAAATATGATTCACTGGTGATGAAAGAGAGCCTCACTATGAACGATTTATTCTATTTAAAACAAGAACAATTGGGAGTGTTCTAGGAACTGTGTAATTTGATTTAAATCTATCTTCTGCTTATTAATAATTTTCTTTGTAGCGCGCCCCAAACGCTGGCGGAGAAGAAAATTATTAATAAGCAGGGGGTGACATAAAAT
>JAMONE010000234.1 GCA_027066695.1 Micavibrio sp.
ATTTCCACCATCATCGATATAAGAAATCACACGCTTTCGAAGGTCTAATGAATAAGTCATACAATATCATACACCACCGCAATTCTTATTACAAGTTACTATAATGTCTAATCTTCCAAAACGCGTTTCGATACACGCTCAAGCTCTTCTTGAACCAAACGTTCAATAATAATTGGAAGATTTTTGTCCAACCACTCACGAAGCATCGGTTTTATCTCGCTACGGACAATATCTTCTAAGGTAACACCACTGTGATCTATAGCTGTCTTACGCGCAAGATCACTTATTGCTGCAAACGCCGCCTCTTCTGCATGTTTTGTTAATAAATCATCATTATTTTGAGGATTTTCTTCTGGCTCTGGGGTAGATTTTAGGGCAATTTCTGGCTCTTCTTCAACCAAATCAATATCCATATCAGGTTTTTCATCTATACGATCAGTTAGTTCGAGAACATCATCTTCTTTTTCTGGCTCTGGCTTGGCTTTAATTTCTGGAGTAGGAGCATCAAAATCCATGCCATCAATTGCAGATTGATCCAGTGGTTCGCTCTCTTCTTCTGAATCTGGCTCAGCTTCAGACTCTGAAGTGGGAGCATCAAAGTCCATATCATCAATTGCAGATTGATCTAATGGCTCTTCAGGCTCACTAACTTCCTCAACGACCTCTTCAGTCGCGGCCTCTTCCTCGTCATCATCTGCTATAATCTGACGGATAGAATCCAAAATCTCTTCGATAGATGGTTCTTCTTCTGTTTTAACGTCGTCTGCCATATTTGAATATACTATTAGGTCATTTCAGGAATCAATTAACTTTAGTTTCTTATATTAACGTACCATTGTCAAAGCTTCTTATGCATTCATTAACAGAGCTATCCACATAATTTGCTATAAGTGCATTTTAAAATTGAAATACTGGCTCTGGCTCAAAGCCTTTTAAAAATGGAGTTGCCGCGTCAAAAAGCTTTTTTGATGCAATATTTGCAGCACTGCTTTTTATAAATAATGTTGCACACCCAACGGATTGCCTTGCCTTTTTAACAACCGCGACAAGCCGCCCGCCTACTTCCATTTGATCTATAATATTTTGCGGAACATGCTCAACCGCGCCATTAATAATTATCAAGCTATATGGAGCTTGCTCGGGAACGCCTTTTGTCAACGCGCCCTCAATAAGAGCAATATTACATGCACCCAATTGTGCCCAAAGCTTTGTCGCTCTATCCATTTGGCGTTTATTATGCTCTAAAGCAATAACTGTTGTAACAAGAGATGATAATATAGCTGAGGAATAGCCAGAGCCAACGCCAATATCCAAAACAACATCCGTTTCGCATGGGTTAGCAGCTTGTATCATTTTGGCATAAACAATCGGCTCAATAAGAAAGCGCCCCTGCCCTATATCGATATCTTCATCTGAATAAGCAATATTACTCAATCTTTCAGGAACGAATAATTCACGCGGAATACTATTAAAGGCCGCTATTATTGGCTCTTGAACAACTCCCGCAGTGCTAATCTGCCCGTCAATCATATTTATTCGTGCTTGTAAAAAATCTGTCATAATTTCATTCGGTTTTATAAGAGGTTTATGTTTAGTAAACAACTACAGCAAGGTAACAATATATTACCCAATATATTAAGGAATAGCTTTATTTAATACAATTGACCAGATGTTTTTTGTTAAAATACGCTTTATTCTATCAACTTCTTTAACTTTACTCAAGATAACAAAAAACGCCGTAAACGACGAGAACTTACTACCCGAAAAAAGAGTTAAATCTAATTTCATTTATTGCAAATATGTTCTATAATGTTGAAAGGAGTCTGAAAGAAAACTTCATTTTCAAAAACACTACACAGCAGAGTATTAGTGATTCTTGTGAGGTATAATGAAACATATTTGGCACCACCAAACTAAACGTGAAGAATTGTTAAAGTTTTTATTATTACTTGGCGTATTAGTTGGTTATTTTTTATATTTAAGCTGGCAATATGATTTTGCCACTGGTGGCATTGTTTCCATTTTAACATGGAGCTTTTTTGTGCTTTGCACTCCTGTCGCCGACGCTGGATTTTTAATAGATTTTCCAGTTAGGTTAATAACAGGTCTACGCATGTTTATAACCGAAATTATGGTATGGGTTACGGCAATCACTTCTAATTTATTAATTATAAATTTTAATCCAGAAGCATATGAAAAAACTTTCCTTACGTCACTACTTTATAAAATATTAGTAACACCGTACCCTTATTGGATAATTATTTTACTATGCGGAGCAGGAACGTTTCTTTCAATTCGTTTTGGAGATGAGATGCTTGATGTTATCTCTCATAAAGAAAGTGACTATCAACATAAGCATGTGTTTAAACACAAAATAATTATCATGGTGGCTTTATTTGTTATAATAATATTTGCCTATTATCATTTGCTTGAAATGCTTAATATTGAGATGCCAGAATAATTAACGCTCATTCATGGCGTTGTCGAGCGTCTTTACAAAAGGCTTAAGCAGATATTGCATAACAGTTTTTTTACCCGTCAAAATATCAACGCTAGCGACCATACCTGGAATTATTGGCAAAACCTCGCCCTTACGTTTTAGCTCCTTCTCGTAAGTTCTAAGGCGCACGCGGTAGAAGACATTGCCTTGATCGTCTTCAATAGTATCAGCGGAAATATCCAAAAGCTCACCCTTTAATCCGCCATAAATAGAAAAATCATAAGCTGTTATTTTAATAACGGCTTGCTGCCCTGGATAAATAAATGCGCGATCAGAAGGCTTTACCCGCACTTCAACAATCAATTGATCATCCTTTGGCACGATTTTTATTAGATCCTCACCGCCGCGTACAACGCCGCCAATCGTATTAACGCTAAGCTCTTGCACTATGCCGTTAACAGGGGATTTGATTTCCCTACGGCCTTTACGCTCTTTAAGACCGCTAAGGCGTTCTCTAATTTCGTTAAGCTCTATAAGCTTGGCGGCAAGCTCTGTTTGAGCGTCAGATTGCGCCGTTTTTTTAATTTCTTGAATGCGTGCTAACGCTTCGTCAATAGCGGATTTAGAGCGTGGCAAGCTTGATTTTAAGCCGTTAAGCTCGGAAACCCGCTCCTTAATTCCGCGCTGTAATTGCAGTAATTCCAGCTTCGGCGCAGAACCTCGCTCTACCAAAGGCTTAATCATATTCATTTCTTTGCGCTGTAAGTAAAGAACGCCCTTTAAATCGCCTATGCGAATATTAAGCTCGTCAACTTCTTGTTCGCGTTGCGTCATTTGCTGTTTTAGAACATTGATTTGCCCTTCAAGCTGTAATTTATTGGCGCGAAACACATTCGTCTCTTCCGCAACGCTGCTGGGGAATTCCTTGATTACTTCTTCAGGAAATTCAACTTTTATAAGCCCTTCAGCTTGTGCTTGCAGGCGTGTAATAGAAGCCAGAAGCCCTAAATAACGTGCGCGATTTGCACCAAGATCAGATGATGCTTCAATATCGCGCAGGCGTACCAATATTTGGCCTTGCGTTACTAAATCGCCTTCTTTTACCAAAAATTCTTCAACAATGCCAGCATCAAGGCTTTGAAGAGCTTGAACCTCGCTTGATGGAATAATTTTACCATCTCCGCGTGTAACCTCATCTAATGTTGCTAGATTTGCCCAAATAACAAAAATTATAAAAAATAACGCAATTGTGATAAGCAATAAATGCTTGGATAATGGTAATTGTTCATCCACATCAAAAAAGGAAAGCGCATGTGCGCGGGCAATATCATTTGGCTCTTTAGGCATCTGTTTTCTCCGCATTGCTTCCATATTCACGTGCTTGCAACTTGCGAATTACTTCATTTTTTGGCCCAAACGCAACAATGCGTCCACGATCTAGCAATATAAGCTTATCAACCATTGAAAGCATAGAGCCTTTATGAGTAATTAAAATTGTAGTCTTGTTTTTGCAAAGCACCTCTAAACGCTTTAACAAGCGGCTTTCAGATGCGGGATCCATAGATGCTGTCGGCTCATCCATTATTAAAACAGGAGGATCATAAAGCAGGGCGCGAGCAATTGCGATTGCTTGACGCTGCCCACCTGAAAGAGCCTCGCCGCGCTCTCCCACCATAGTATCTAGGCCAGCTGAGGTGTCTTTGAGAAATTCCAAAACCCCTGACATTTCAGCCGCCTTCATAACCGCGCTATCGGGCGCAGTCTCATGCCCCATAGTAATATTGTCACGCACCGAGCCATAAAATAGCTGCGGGCTTTGTTGAACTGCGCCAATGTTACGGCGCAAATCACCTGGATTAATTTGACGAACATCACTGCCATCAATTTGCACCGAACCTGAGGACGGCTCATAAAGATTGATAAGCAAACGTTCAACCGTTGTTTTGCCAGAACCAACTGCGCCAATTATACCTACGCGCTCACCAGCATTAATGGTGAAATTAACATTGCTAAGTGAAGGCACAGGTTGGTTAGGATAGCTAAACGAAACGTCTCGGAACTCAATTTTGCCCAGCACATCTGCTTGTGAAACAAAGTTTTTACCCTTTGGCCGCTCCACTTCTCTTTTCATTAAATCATCAAGCTGCACCAAGGTTTCTCGTGATTGGTTAAGGCGCGTCATCAGCCCTGCAATTTGTGATAACGGCCCCATAACACGGCCAGATAAAATCACACATGCAATAAGCCCGCCCATACTAAGCGAGCCATCACTAATAAGGAAAACGCCAGCAAACACTATTGCTACGCTTGCGACTTGCTGAATAAATGCTGCCCAATTTTGCGCAAAAGCAGAAAGCTGACGTGACTTTACGGCGGTGCGCGAAGCTTTATCGGTTAGCTCTTCCCAGTTGCGCTGGGTATGGCCTTCTGCGGCTTGTACCTTAATGGTTTCCAGCCCTATAATGCTTTCAAACAGCAGCGCATTTTTAAGTGCGCTTTCATGCATAGAATCCTTGGCGACTTTGCGTAGTGGTTTTTGTAAGTAAAGCCCCATGCCAATAATCAACGGAATAGCGGCCAACGGAACAAACGCAATTGGCCCGCCGATAATTGCTATTACGCCAATAAAAATTAAAACAAATGGTAAATCTATTAAAGTAGCCATAGTGGCCGAGGTGAAAAAATCACGTAGAGTTTCAAACTCTTTCATATTACTGGCCAAAACCCCTGCGCTTGGAGGCCTTGAGGTCATTTTCATGCCTAAGATTTGCTCAAACAGCATGGATGAGATCTTAACATCAGCAAGCCTACCTGCATAATCGAGGAAATGCGCTCGCAAATTTTTGAGCATAAAATCAAATATGAAGACAATCATAATACCAGCCGACATCGCATATAGCGTGTCAAACGCGGCGTTAGGAACTACGCGATCATAGACATTCATGATAAAAATAGAGCTAGCTAGCCCGAACATATTAATCATCAGCGCGGCAATAATAACTTCGTTGTAAAGGGTTTTATTCTCCCAGAAAGTTGCCCAAAACCAATTGCGCCCAGTATCAATTTCCGCAGGCCCTGCGCGTTCATCACTGCGGGCTGTAGGGCGCACAAAAAAGGCGTAACCGACATAAAGAGCTGATAGCTCATCTAGCGTTATAAATTGTTTTTCATCTGATGTTTCAGGGAATTGAACAAGAAAGCCGTCATCTTTAACATCCCAAATGATGCAGGCTTGATTATGCTCTAATGATAAAATACACGGTAAATTAGGGGCGATTGA
>JAMONE010000235.1 GCA_027066695.1 Micavibrio sp.
TATTTACGAGCTTGAATCAAAACAAGCAGACGCAAAAAAACGCCAATATGAGGAAAGAGATAAAATCCTTAAACATCTTGATAATCAAGCAATTATTATTGCATTAGATGAACGAGGTGACGGCCTAAAATCACTGGATTTTGCCAAAACATTGGAAAACTTTAAAAATAACGGTGAAAATTATATCCAGTTCATACTTGGCGGCGCGGATGGTCTAACCCAAGAAGTTAGGGATAAATCTGATATACTCTTGAGCTTTGGCCAGCAAACATGGCCACATTTACTTGCTAGAGTTATGCTTTTGGAACAAATCTATAGAGCCCAGCAAATAATTTCAGGCCACCCCTATCATAGGGAATAATAAAACCAATGTTGTTGCGCTCATTATGTTTATTAACTTTGATAGTGTTTTGTTTTCCTGCAAACGCAGAATCCCCGCCTATTCCCAAAAGTAAATCCAAAGCTATTGGTTTATTTAAAGATCGTATAAAGCAAGAAAATAAAGATAAATCAGTTTTAGAAAAAAAATTCGAAGCAATTAACAAAGACTTATCCGATACCAAGAATAAATTGATCTCGATTGCCGCTGCTATTCAACAAAATGAAGATGGATTAAAAAAGTTTGAGCAAAAAATTGTAAATATGGAGCTTAAAAAATCAATATTAGAGGATCAGCTACATACTGATCGCGCCTCTATTGCCAAGCTTATATTAGCGTTAGAGCGAATACGCAGAACACCGCCCGAAGCAATGATAGCGCGCCCTGATTCTCCGTATAAAACAGCACAAAGCGCCATGCTTATGGGCAGTATAATTCCATCCGTTAATCGCCACGCAGCCAAGCTAAGTAAAAACCTTGATACATTAAATAGTGTAACCAAAGAGCTTGGCGCAGAAAAGGAAGAGTTATTATCGGCATCAAAGAGCCTGCGACTAAGCCATGATGAGCTATCAACACTGCTTTCAAAGCGCAGAAATCTTTATGAACAAATTAGCGATGATATAAAAATACGTGAAATTTCTATACAAAAAATATCGCTGCAAGCACAAAATTTAGCTGATCTTGTTAAACGGATAAAAGAAGATGAAATCAAAGAAGCCGAGCGCAAAAAAATGGCTCGTATTATGCGCGCGAAACCTAAACCTAAAGCCATAAAGGACGGAGCTTCGAGGCTTCCTGTATCAGGCATTATCCGCACAACTTATAAGCAAAAGGATAATTTAGGGGCTATTAGTAACGGCCTGTCCATAGAGGGACGCGCAGGAAGCATTGTTGTCGCGCCAATGGGCGGTAAAGTGCAATTCACAGGGGCGTTCAAACGCTATGGCAATATTGTGGTGATAGAGCATCAAAACAACTATCACAGCCTTGTTGCAGGGCTTGGCAATATAACAACTATTGTCGGTGATTACATTAAATCAGGTGAGCCAATTGGAATATTACCAAATTCTTCTTTAATTCCGCGCCCAACACTATATTATGAGCTCAGGAAAAATGGGAATCCCGTTAACCCTGCTATAAAATTCCCTGATTTAGGGTAGATCTTAATATTTATTTTATTCGATAAGGACAACATATCAGCCATGAAAAACTTTTTCCTGATATCTCTATTTAGTGTATCCATTCTTATTTGCGGCGCACTTACCAATCAAAGCTTTGCAGAAGAGAAAAACAATAAGGCTACTAAAGAGCAAGATGGCTATAGCGAGACCTATCGCCAACTTAATTTATTTGGCGATGTGTTTGAGCGCGTGCGCGCAGAATATGTTGAAGATGTTAATGATAAGGAGCTTATAGAAAATGCACTAGACGGCATGTTATCCAGTCTTGACCCTCATTCAGGCTATTTAAATGAAGAGCGTTTTAGAGAGATGAAAGTTGAAACCCGCGGCGAATTTGGCGGGCTTGGCATTGAAGTGACAATGGAAAATGGTCTTGTCAAAGTTGTATCACCAATTGATGATACGCCAGCTTTTCGCGCAGGTATGCAAGCTGGAGACTATATATTAAAGATTGATAATGAGCCAGTTATGGGGTTGGATTTAAGCGAAGCTGTTAAGAAAATGCGCGGTAAAGTCGGCGCACCAATTGATTTGCTAGTACGCCGAGCTGATGTTGATTCCTTAATTGATGTTACTATTATCCGTGACATAATACGCATCAAATCTGTTAAATCCCGCATAGAAGGTAATGTCGGATATATCCGAATTACAACATTCAGCCAAAATACAGGCTCTGGGGTTAAAAAAGCAATTCAAGATATTAATGAGGAAATTGGCGATAAAATTATCGGCTATGTTCTGGATTTGCGTAATAACCCAGGTGGGCTATTATCTCAAGCTATTGAAGTTTCCGATATCTTTATTGATAAGGGTGAGATTGTATCTCAACGCGGACGCTACGAAAATGATACAGAGCGTAATAATGCAACGCTAGGTGATATGGCTAATGGCTTACCTATCGTTATATTAATTAATGGCGGTTCGGCCTCGGCCTCGGAAATCGTCGCGGGCGCGATGCAAGATCATAAACGTGCTATCATTATTGGTACGCAGAGCTTTGGTAAAGGCTCTGTTCAAACGGTTATGCCGCTGCCTGGAAATGGCGCGATGCGCTTAACTACGGCGCGCTACTACACACCTTCTGGGCGCTCTATCCAAGCTACAGGCATAACACCAGATATCTTCGTTGAGCAAGCTAAGCTTGAAACATATAAGAATAAATATCAACGCCTACGTGAGTCTGATCTACGAGGCGCACTGGAAAATGGTAATAAGAAAAAGGATGAAACGCCTGATGATAGTGCCGTAGCAAATGATAATAAAGATACAACAAAAGAAAAAGACACTGATAAGGACGAAACGCCGCTTGATTATCAACTTACAAGAGCGCTGGATCTTCTAACTGGCCTATCTCTTTACCGTGAGCATGAAAATATGGATTAATAGGCAGCGAACCACTAGCTCAGATAGATGCAAGCAAAAACCTGCAACTGAGACTGTTCATCAAACTGTGTTATTTAATATCCAGCGATAGCTGATCTGGCAACAGTTTAACGGACAATTTTTTATGCGACATTCTGACTTTGTTCAAAATCCACATGCGACATATAGTAGGTTGCATTAAGAATTGCAGTAAAATAAATCATCAATAACCGCCCCTTCTGGCAAAGACCTTCTTATAGTTATTTCCATATCTACAGTACCAGTGGACGCAACCCAATATCATAATTCCTTGAAAATGACGCCATTTGAAATCTGACATAGTGATAAACCTCGTTGAATTATTACAGTTTAACAGATTTTACAAATTATTTGCAACAGAGCCGTTTGATGAACACTCCCGAGCTTTATACTGATCCGTATGACTAAAGTGACCATCATTTAGTCTATAGCCTTGTGCATAATCATATATTTTAAAAATATCTTTAATTTCTTTAGCATCAACATGCTCAGCAACAATAAATAAGTGAGGGTAGCTCTCTCTAATAAAATCAACACCTCTATGAACATCATTTTCATGATGTTTTATATATCCACCAGTATCACCTAAGCCCGCGCGTACAAATTTTCCATCAAATTTTACACCAGATATTACATTAAGATAAAAATTAAGGCGATCTAATTCGATAGGGTTATGAACTAATATTTTACCATCGTTAGTAGCTTTAGAGCTCCAATCATCCAATATAATAATTGAACCATCTTCTTTCATTCTCTCTAGGTGTTTAGTGCATACTGTTTTATCAATTGCATGGTCTTGCTCTAAAAGTTCCCAAACAATATTATGGCGATGAATACCGTCTAAAGCAGGCTCCATTCTACGCCAAAATTCCATAGAGTGGGCAGATTTCAAGGATATATTTAATGTAACAGGCCATTTTTTTGCTGCTTTTAAAGCATTTTTACAAAATAATTCATCAGCTTCTATATGTAGTCCAGCAGAATATAGTTTTCTAACAATACCCTCTATTAGAAAATCTATATTTTCAAACATTTCTTTATTAGATTGTGGCCGTGTAAGTGCCTCATAGCCAAGAACATGATCTTTCGCATAAATACCTTCTTGCGTTATGATCCGCCCTTTGAAGGCATCACCAAGCAAAGCAATTACATGTGAGTTTTCTTTAAGATTATTATCGCCAACAAAATCTTTCATAATCATAGCATAAAGATTTTCAAAGCTACTCAACTCATCCATGCCAACAGACATGTCTGGCCTGTATAATGTCTCACCCCAACTATTTTTAAGTCGCCACTCCAACATAATTCCAATATTCCCATAAAAAACATTTACTTCAAAAATTATATGGAAAAAAACAGAGTTATTACAAGAAAAATAAATTGTAAACCACCCTGCCCTTTGAAAAGTTTTTATATTGCTTTAACGCTAATAAATTCATATAACTATGTGTGAGAATTATCTTTAGATTAGAGTAAGGTGATATCATGGCACGTACAATAACTTTTCAACCTAGCAAAGACATTTAAACTACGCCCTCGTAAATCATTCTTGCTCAATATCTTAATTTTTACAATACTGTGGTGTTTGTAATTAATCATATTAAGGAAGCTGCGCGCATATGTCTACAGATCAACCTAAAACTATCTACCTCAAAGATTACAAACCATTTGCGTTTGAAGTTCATGATTTATATCTGAGCTTTGATATTCATGATGGTTACACGATTGTATCGAGCAAGGCGCGTTATGAGAGCAAGGATAATGCAACCGACATATTCTTACATGGTGAGGATTTAGAGCTGCTGGAGATTAGAATTGATGGAGAAACGGTTGATGAATATAATGTAAGTGAAGCTGGTTTAACATTTAATATTCCTGATTCCGATTCATTCGAATTAGAGATCACAACCAAGATTTATCCCGAGAAAAACACGCGGCTTGAGGGTTTATATAAGTCTGGGGGCAAATACGGCACATATTGCACACAGTGCGAAGCCGAGGGTTTCCGCCGTATTACGTATTTTCCTGACCGCCCAGATGTTATGACAAAATACACGGTGCGGATTGAAGCTGATAAAAAATATCCTGTGTTGCTGTCAAATGGCAATAAAGTAGAAGAGGGCGAATGGGAGGAAAATAGGCATTTTACAGTGTGGCAAGACCCCTACCCTAAGCCTTGCTATTTATTCGCGCTTGTGGCTGGTGATTTAACCGATATTCATGACAGCTACACCACTAAAAGCGGCAGAAATGTTGACCTTTTTATATATGTACGTCATGGCGATGAGGGGCAATGCTCTCACGCGATGGACGCTCTTAAACGCTCTATGAAATGGGATGAGCAGACTTACGGCCTTGAGTACGACCTTAATATATACAACATTGTCGCGGTTAGTGATTTTAACATGGGCGCGATGGAGAATAAATCGCTCAATATCTTTAATACCGCGCTTGTTTTGGCTGCCCAAGAAACGGCAACAGATCAAGACTTTATGCGTGTTGAGGGCGTTATCGCTCACGAATATTTCCACAACTGGAGCGGAAATCGTGTGACTTGCCGTGACTGGTTTCAACTCTCATTGAAGGAAGGCTTAACCGTGTTTCGCGATCAGGAGTTCTCCGCCGATACGCATTCGCGCGATGTTGCGCGCATTGATGATGTTTTGCATCTACGCAAATTCCAGTTTAGCGAGGATGCAAGCCCCCTATCCC
>JAMONE010000236.1 GCA_027066695.1 Micavibrio sp.
TTGCGAGTTATATCGCTAGGGTAAGTATGTGACATTTAAATCTCCAAAGTTGCCTAAGGAAGTATAGCAGATATCAAAAAGATTTTAAACAGGTTCTAATAGCATCATTTGCTCGATCTTTTCCTAGAAAGGCATTGCCTAATGTGCTTAATAAAAATGGGTTATCTATGATTTTGCCACTTTTATCACGGATATGTGGCTCGACTAATTCGATGGTTTCATCAAATTGTTTATCATTATTATATTTGCTTGCTGTGGATATTATTTTACCCATATTCATATTAGACATAGAAAAACCTCTGTTTATTTGTTGGGTTATGATATATGTAAAAAGTGGCTTTTGTCAAAAGAAATCTGTTTTAAATTACACTATAAAAGGGTAGACTGCGCGGATGTCAGGTAATCATTTCGGAACATTATTTCAGTATACTACTTTTGGCGAGAGCCACGGGGCGGCGATTGGCTGCGTTGTGGATGGCGTGCCGCCTAATATTGCGCTGGACGCTAGCTATATCCAGCAATTTTTAGATCAACGCAAACCAGGGCAAAGTCGCCACACTACGCAACGTCAGGAAGCCGATGAGGTGCAGATATTATCAGGTGTGTTTGAGGGTAAAACCACAGGAACGCCGATTGGTTTGCTCATCCATAATACGGATCAAAAATCCAAGGATTACGGTGATATTAAGGATAAGTTCCGCCCAGGTCATGCTGATTTCACATATAATGCAAAATATGGCATTCGTGATTATCGTGGCGGTGGGCGTTCCTCTGCGCGTGAGACTGCTATGCGCGTTGCTGCTGGCGCGGTTGCGCGTAAGGTGTTAGAGCATCAAATAGGCGGCGTACAGATAAGGGCTTGCGTAGTTCAAGTTGGCACAGAGAAGATTAACCGTGATAATTGGGATTGGGAGCAGGTCGGTCAAAATCCATTCTTTTCGCCCGATATGGACGCGGCAAAGCATTGGGAAGGATATCTTGATAATATCCGTAAATCAGGCTCAAGCGCGGGCGCGTTAGTTGAAATCCACGTTAGCGGCATTCCCGCAGGGCTAGGCGCACCTGTCTATGATAAGCTGGACGCGGATATTGCCAAAGCAATGATTAGTATTAACGCCGCCAAAGCCGTGGAAATAGGCAATGGCTTTGAGGCTGTATCTATTGGCGGAATTGATAACGCCGATGAGATTCGTATAGGCGAAAACGGTAAGGCTGAGTTTCTTTCTAATAATGCAGGCGGTATCCTTGGCGGTATTTCCTCTGGTCAAGATATAATCGCGCGTGTGGCTTTTAAGCCGACAAGCTCTATCCTAACGCCGCGTAAAACCATTGATGTAGATGGCAGAGAAACCGATATAATCACCAAAGGCCGCCATGATCCTTGCGTGGGTATTCGCGGTGTTCCTGTGGTCGAGGCTATGATGGCGTGCGTTCTTGCCGATCATTGGCTGCGCCATAAAGCGCAGTGTTTATAGGTAGGGGGCTTGAAAATGAAAAAAGATCCGTGGTCAAAGCGTAAAAATTTATATAGCTCACCAATTCCAAGGGCAGTTAAAAAGCCCAAGATTAAGTGGAAAGTCTTGACAATATTATGGTTGGCGTTGAAGAAAACCTGCATGTTGCTTGGCGCGGTGGTGCTTGCTATGTCAGTGATTACTGCGTGGAGTTTTTCCTCTATTATTAATGAAATGGAGGTAGAGTTGCCCCATCAGATGGTTTTATACATGGAATTGGATGGAAAGCTTGGTGACTTGCCAAAAGATATAAGCATCACTGATCCGTTCTCTCACAATTCAAAAACTGTTAAGAGTTTTATTGATGCGATTGATCGCGCGAAAACCGATCCACGAGTGGAGGGGATTTATGCTAAATTACTAACGGGTCGCTATGCTTTGGCGCATGTTCAGGAAATCCGCGCAGCTATCAAATCTTTTCGCAAGAGCGGTAAATTCGCATATATCTATTCGCCGTCATACGGTAATGGCCTTGGAGGATATTATCTGGCTTCTAGTTTTGATGAAATATGGATGCAGCCTATGGGATCTGTGATGATTACGGGGGTAAGTATACAAATGCCGTTTCTTCGCGGAGTTTTGGATAAAATTGGGATAGAGCCACAATTTTTCCAACGCAAGGAATATAAAAACGCTTATGAAAGCTTGATTGCATCTGAAATGTCGACGGCCAATCGTGAGGCTATGGGCGCACTTGTCGCGGATATTACAGATGTTTTAAATGCTGATATATCTGCGGATAGAGGGTTTGGTGCTGGCGAGTTTAAAGCGATGGTTGATCGTGGCTTATTCCTATCTGATGAGGCTGTGGACGCTAATTTAATAGATGTTTCCGATTATTCGGATAAATTGATAGAGCATATTAACCTACAAGTTACGGGAAAGGCTAAAGCTGAAAACCTTATATATGTGAATTTTGATAGATATATTAATGAGCTGGCGCAGCAGGGTAATATTGTGGGCGATGCTTTATTTGGTATAAGCAAGGAAAAGACAAAGCCACGCATAGCACTTATATACGCCGTTGGCGCGATTATGGATTCCAAGGTAAACGCTATGTCTGTGGGTATTGCTGGTGAGAAAATAGCTGCCGCTGATGAAATTGCGGGGGCGCTGCTTATGGCTGCTTATGATGGAAATATTGATGGCGTGGTATTGCGCGTTGATAGCCCAGGTGGATCGCCCGTTGCGTCCGAGACAATATTGCGCGCGGTGCAAAAGGTTCAAGAAGAAGGCAAGAGCGTTAGCGTATCTATGGGGGCTACGGCGGCTTCGGGTGGGTATTGGATATCTGCTTATGCTGATCAAATATTTGTATTACCAACAACGATCACAGGCTCTATCGGAGTTTTGGGCGGGAAAATCTCTGTGCAAAAACTATGGGAGAAGCTAGGCGTGAATTGGGATGGCGTTAGCTGGGGTAAAAATTCTGGTATATGGTCTATGAATACGCCATTTTCAAAAAGTGAAGCGGAGCGCATGAATGCGATGCTTGATAATACCTATGACAGCTTTATTACGCGCGTTGGTAAGGGGCGCATGATGGATTTTGATGAGGTCGAAAAAATTGCACGTGGGCGTGTTTGGGTGGGGACAAGCGCGGTGGAAATTGGCCTTGCCGATCAATTTGGCGGCCTTAATGAAGCACTTGATTATGCTGCTGTGAAAGTGGGGGCTTCGGGGCGCAGCGGCGTTGATGTTGTCATCTTACCAAAAGCGTTAACCCCGATAGAGCAATTTATTGAGTTACTTGAAGGGCAGGTCATGGCTGGTAAAATTATGGGCGTGCAGGCTGCTCTATTAACTAAGTTACAGCCAATGATTAATGAGTTTATGGTTATGCAAGACGCACAAAGTAACAGCGTTTACGCGCCTGTAAATATTCGTTAAATCGACCCTAAATAAAATAATTCGAAAAACTGCCATCCATGAAAAGGCTGTGATAGGTTTGACGATTTTGTACTATTATTAACCTAAACTACTATAAACAATGTCATCACACGCTTTATGCGTGTGATCTATGGATTGCATGGACAAAGACAACTCTAACTAAGCCGCAGCTCTAGCCGTTTCAAAAGCCCAATCAAGCCAAGGGGTTAGCTCTTTTATGTCGGTCATGGAGATAGTAGCTCCGCACCAAATGCGTAAGCCAGCGGGAGCGTCGCGATATCCTGCGATATCATAAGCCGCGCCTTCTTGATCCAGCAATTTAGTCATAGATTTGATAAACGGTGTTTTATCCGCATCAGGAAGAGCTTCAAACCAATCATCTGTGATTTTTAAACATACCGAAGTTGTAGAGCGCACGGCCTCATCATCAGCAAGAAAATCTACCCAAGGAGTTTGGGCAACCCATTTCTCAAGCTCGCCAAAATTAATTTGTGAACGCCTGATACTAGCTTCAAGGCCGCCAATATGTTCCACCCATTTAAGCGCGTCTAAGCAATCCTCAACCGCAAGCATAGAAGGCGTGTTAATAGTAGCCCCCTCGAAAATACCATTATTAAGCTTGCCACCTTTAGTCATGCGGAAAATCTTCGGTAGCGGGCGATCAGGAACATAGCTCTCCAACCGCTCAACCGCGCGCGGTGATAATACAATTATTCCATGTGCAGCTTCTCCGCCCAGAACTTTTTGCCAAGACCAAGTCGTAACGTCCAGCTTATCCCATGGCATATCATAGGCAAATACCGCAGATGTAGCATCGCAAAATGTCAGGCCTTCGCGGTTATCTGCAATCCACTCACCATTTGGTACGCGCACGCCCGATGTTGTGCCGTTCCAGACAAATACGCAATCACGCGCGGGATCAGCTTGTGATAGATCGGGTAGCTCACCGTAGGCGGCTTTAAACTCATGTACATCATCTAATTTCAATTGCGTTGTGATATCTTTTAGCCAGTCATTGGAGAATGCTTCCCACGCAAAAACATCTATGCCTCGCGCCCCAAGCATTGACCACATCGCCATTTCGAACGCTCCTGTATCGGACGCTGGCACTATTCCTATTTTGTAATCCGCAGGAATGCCAAGTAAATCGCGCTGAAGCTCTATCACCTCTTTAAGCTTTGCCTTAAGCGGTGCGGCTCTATGAGAGCGGCCAAGCATCGCGCCTGAAAGGGCATCAATGCTCCAACCTGGGCGTTTTGAACAAGGGCCTGAAGAAAAATTAGGGTTTTTAGGTTTTATTGCTGGCTTTTTCATTTTCAGTTATCTCACTTTAATTTTGTACGTTGTTACTTGTCGCTATCGTATTAATATACGCTTACACTCCTCGTGCCTAGTACAAAAATAAATTGAAACAACTGGAATTTTTTAGAAAAAAATAGTATAAAGTTGTTCACTTTATATCATAAAAGCAAACAGGATAAAGTTTTTTAAATGAGTTATATTTTAACATTAGTAGCATCAAATAAGGATGCGCCCGTAACAGATAAGCATTTCAAGGAAATAGCCCATATAATTGATCATTATAATCTTAAATTCACCAGCAAAATTATGTGGCTGGATAAGGCTATCGCGGCAGAAATTGGTATATCAGGGAAAGCACAATCTTCTTTAGTCAATCATTTGCGTGATACATTAAAAGAAGAGCGCATTGATTTCTTCGTTACGAAAAATGCAAATCGTAAGAAAAAATTATTAATAGCCGATATGGATAGCACAATAACAACAAGTGAAACCCTTGATGAGCTAGCGCAATATGCTGGGATTAAGGATAAAGTGGCAGAAATAACGGCGCGCGCAATGGAAGGTCAGCTTGATTTCCACGAAGCTTTGAAAGAGCGCGTATCTTTGTTGAAGGGCTTGAAAACCACGGCTTTATCAGCAACGCTAGAGGAAACAGAGCTTAGCGCAGGGGCGCAGGTCTTTGTGTCTACTATGCGTAAAAATGGCTCTACATGTGTGCTTGTATCTGGTGGATTTACATTCTTCACTGATGCAATAGCAACGCGGTGCGGGTTTAACTTTAACCACGGAAACACTCTGGAAATTAACAATGAGGAGCTAAGCGGTAATGTTATTCCGCCAATTTTGGATAAGTTCTCAAAAGTAGAATTTCTGGAGCATTATATAAAAGATTTAGGCTTAACCGAAGATGATTGCTTAAGCATAGGTGATGGAGCAAATGATTTGCCGATGTTG